>JAYVMZ010000070.1:0-9637 GCA_043758735.1 Betaproteobacteria bacterium | reverse complement strand
CATTTAAAGGCGGTAAAGGCTTCCTGGAAAATTTTGAAAGCAATCTAACGCCCTGTGGCGACCGAAATATCGCTGAGTCCGACAGGCTCCTAGGGCATCCAGTGCGAAACTTTCACCACAGAGGCACAGAGGGCACAGAGAAAGACAGGAAGCAAAACGGACAAGAAGGGGAAATGCGGTGTTGCTTACGTGTGCACGCGACGTCCATTGTTATCCTGTGCCCTCTGTGCCTCTGTGGTGATATGTTGAACTTGAATAAAAAAATTGAGGGGGAGGGCGCGTGGCTGGATTGAGCAAGGCTGACCACAGCGTCAGCCCGCCGTTGATCGACATTCCGCGCGACTACAACGCAGCGCATGATCTCGTCGAGCGCAACCTCGTTGCCGGGCGAGGCGGGAAGGTCGCCTACATTGACGATCAGGGCCGCTACACGTATGCGGAGCTGGCCGAGCGCGTGAATCGCGCCGCCAATGCGCTGACCGGCCTCGGCCTGGAAATGGAAAGCCGCATCATGCTGGCGCATCTGGACACGATCGACTTCCCGAGCGTATTCCTCGGGGCGATCAAGGCCGGCATCGTGCCGGTCACGGCGAACACGCTGCTAACCACGACCGACTACAAGTTCATGCTCGAGGATAGCCGCGTGCGCGCGCTGGTTGTCTCCGAAGCCTTGCTGCCGGCGTTTGCGCCGCTGTTGAAGGATCTGCCCTTGCTGAAATACGTCATCGTGTCCGGCAAGGACGCGCACGGACACCTGCACCTGCAACAACTCATGGCGGCGGCCGGTGGAAAATTCCAACCCGCGCCGACGAAGGCCGACGACGCTTGTTTCTGGCTTTACTCATCCGGCTCGACCGGCACGCCAAAAGGCGCGGTGCATATCCATTCGAGCCTGATCCAGACAGCAGAGTTGTATGCGAAGCCGATCCTCGGCATCCGCGAGGACGATGTCGTGTTTTCGGCGGCGAAGCTGTTTTTCGCCTACGGCCTTGGCAATGCGCTGACGTTCCCGCTCGCGGTCGGCGCGACCGCGATTTTGATGGCGGAGCGGCCCACGCCGGCGGGCGTGTTCAAACGCCTCAAGGAACATCGGCCGACGATTTTTTACGGCGTGCCGACGCTTTATGGCGCCCTGCTGGCCAGCCCTGACTTGCCCGGCAGGAACGAACTCGCTTTGCGTGTGTGCACGTCGGCCGGCGAGGCATTGCCGGCGGACCTGGGTCGCCGCTGGACGGAACAGTTCGGCGTGGAAATCCTCGACGGCATCGGCTCCACCGAAATGCTGCATATTTTCATTTCCAACCGCCCGGGCGAAGTTCGCTACGGCAGCACCGGCAAGCCGGTACCGGGTTACCAGATCCGTCTCGTCGACGAACATGACGGCGAAGTCGCCACCGGCGAGATCGGCGAGCTGCAGATCAACGGTCCGACCAGCGCGATCCACTACTGGGGCAATCGCGCGAAGACACTGGCAACATTCGTAGGGCCGTGGACGCGCGCTGGCGACAAGTACACCAAGGATGCGGAAGGTTATTACACCTACGGCGGGCGCTCGGACGACATGCTCAAAGTCAGTGGCATGTACGTGTCGCCGTTCGAAGTCGAGGCGGCCCTGATGACGCATCCGGAAGTGCTCGAAGCCGCGGTGATCGGCTTCGCCGACGATCAGGATCTCATCAAGCCCAAAGCATTCGTCGTCACCAAGCCGGGAGTCGCCGTGGCGGCCGGGCTGGCTGATACGCTGAAGAGCCATGTGAAGGACCGGCTCGCGCCTTACAAATATCCGCGCTGGGTCGAATTCGTGCCCGAATTGCCGAAAACGGCGACGGGCAAGATTCAGCGGTTTAAGCTAAGGAACTGGCGAGGGTGAGGGGCGGAAGGCGCCCGACTTCGCTGGATTCCCCCAAGGCGGTACTGCGGGATACCGGCCTCCGGCCATATACGGGCTTCGCCCATAAGGGGCGAGAAGATCAATCAGAAAATCGAGGACCGGACAATGCAAAATAAAAAAAGACGTGAATTGCTCATTGGAGCAAGTGCAATTGCGGGGGCTTCGATGCTGCCGTCGATTGCCTTTGCACAATCGGCCAAACTTCGTGTCGGGCTCATGCTGCCTTACACAGGCACTTACGCGCAGCTCGGCACCGCGATCGAGAACGGACTCAAGCTCGCGCTTGACCAGTCGGGCGGCAAATTCGGCGGGCGTGAAGTCGATTTCTTCAAGGTCGACGACGAATCCGATCCTGCCAAGGCGACGGAGAACGCGAACCGGCTGATCACGCGCGACAAGGTCGATGTCCTCATCGGCTCGGTGCATTCCGGGGTGGCCATGGGCATGCTCAAGGTGGCGAAGGAAAGCGGCACGCTGATGCTGATTCCGAACGCAGGCGCCGATGCGGCCACCGGCGCGTTGTGCACGCCGAATGTGTTCCGCACTTCGTTCTCGAACTGGCAGCCGGTGCATCCGCTGGGCAAGGTCATGGTGGACAAGGGCCACAAGAAGGCGGTATTCATCACCTGGAAGTACGCGGCGGGCGAAGAGTCGCTTGCTTCCTTCAAGGAAGGGTTCACGGCGGCGGGCGGCACGGTGGAGAAGGAATTGTTCGTGCCGTTTCCGAACGTCGAGTTCCAGGCACTGCTGACCGAGATCGCCTCGATCAAACCCGATGCAGTTGCCTGTTTCTTCGCCGGCGGCGGCGCGGTGAAATTCGTCAAGGACTACGCGGCAGCGGGCCTGAAAGACAAGATCCCGCTATACGGTTCCGGCTTCCTCACCGAAGGCGTGCTCGCAGCGCAGGGCGAGGCTGCCGAAGGACTGTTCACGACGCTGCATTACGCGGACTCGCTGGACAATGCCCGCAACAAGGCCTTCCGATCCGCTTTTTCGAAGGCGTACAAGATCGAACCAGACGTCTACTCGGTGCAGGGTTACGACACCGGATTGCTGCTCGCGCAGGCACTCGACAAGGTGAAAGGCGACGTCGGCAACCAGAAAGCCATCATGGCCGCCATGGAAGGTGCCGTCGTCGACAGTCCGCGCGGCCAGTGGAAAATGTCAAAAGCCCACAATCCGATCCAGGACATCTATCTGCGCCACGTCGAAAAGGGCGACAACAGGGTCATCGGCATAGCCTGGAAAGCGCTCGAAGATCCCGCCCGCGGCTGCAAGCTGGGCTAAAGACATCTACACCCAACGCAGAGGCGCAGAGGACGCAGAGATCGCAGAGATCGCAGAGGAAACCAAAGTGCGAGATAGGTGAGACGTGGTCCTCGGCGTCGACAGAAGTTGCGCATGCAGAGGTTGCCCATAGTTGCTGCATTCCTTCGCAGCTGCATCCAAGTAGAATTCATCCATCCCATCTGACATGTATTCTCCCTTGATTCTCTCTGCGTTCTCCGCGTCCTCTGCGTCTCTGCGTTGGGTGTAATCCTTAAATGGACTTGGCGACTTTCCTGATCCAGTTACTGAACGCGGTCCAGTACGGCCTGCTGCTGTTCCTGATCGCGGGCGGATTGACGCTGATCTTCGGGATCATGGGCATCATCAACCTGGCCCACGGCTCCTTCTACATGGTCGGGGCGTATCTGGCTTGGTCGCTGTCCATGCAACTCGGTAGCCTGTGGCTGGCGATTCCGGCGGGCATCGTGTTGTCGGTCATGCTGGGGCTTCTCGTCGAGTGGTTGCTGATCAAGCGGCTTTACCGCCTCGGGCACCTGCAGCAAGTCCTGCTGACTTACGGGCTGATCCTGATCGTCGAAGAAATGCGCGGCATCGTCTGGGGTGATGAAGTGCACGGCGTGCCGGTGCCGGACCTGCTTTCCGCCTCGGTCCCGCTGACGGATACGCTTTCCTACCCGGTCTATCGTTTGTGGATCTCCGCGGTCTGCGTCGCGCTGGCGGCCCTGCTCTACTTCCTGATCCAGCGCACGCGACTGGGCATGGTGATTCGGGCGGGTGCGACCAATCGCGAGATGGTGCAATCGCTCGGCATCGACATCGATCTGTTGTACCGCTTCGTGTTCGCCCTCGGCGTAGCACTCGCCGCTTTGGCCGGCATGATCGCGGCGCCGGTGTCCTCCGTATTTCCCGGCATGGGCAACCAGGTGCTCATCATCTGCTTCGTCGTGGTGGTCATCGGCGGCATTGGATCGGTGAAGGGCGCGCTGGTTGGCGCATTGCTGATTGGGCTGGTCGATACGTTTGGCAAAGTCGTCGAACTCAAAGTCGGCCATTTCCGATTGTTGCCCGAACTCGCGGGCATGAGCGTGTACCTGCTCATGGCGGTCGTGCTGCTGTGGCGCCCGGCCGGCCTTTTCGGCAAACGAGCCTGATGTCGCGCTCGCGAAACCTGGCGGTTGCGGCTGTCGTGATTCTTGTCGCGCTGACATTGCTGCCCTTTGTCGCCGAGAAATTCACGGTCCAGTTCGCTACCCGCATCCTGGTCATGGCGATTTTTGCCATGAGCCTGAACCTGGTGGTCGGCCATGCCGGACTCGTGAGCCTCGGCCATGCCGCCTTCTTCGGCATCGCAGGATACTGCCTCGCGCTGTCCTCGCCGCAATATCAGGCGGCGAATTTCTGGACCAGCCTGCCCCTTGCGATGGTTGCGGCCGGCGCACTGGCGCTGGTCATCGGCGCGCTGGTGCTGCGCACCGGCGGGGTCTATTTCATCATGGCCACGCTGGCGTTCTCGCAGATGCTTTTCTTCCTGCTGCACGACACGGATATCGCCGGCGGTTCCGACGGCATGTATATCTATGTCCGGCCCGAGGCGAGTCTTTTCGGCTGGCAGCCGTTCGACCTGGAGAAATTTGGCGATTTCTATTTTGTGGTGCTCGCGATGTTCGTGGTCGTGTTCGGCTTCATCGGCGTGTTGCGTGCCTCGCTGTTTGGCCGGGTCATCGCCGGCATTCGCGTCAACGAGCAGCGCATGCGCTCCCTCGGTTTTGCGACCTTCCGCTACAAGCTCGCCTGCTTCGTCATCGCGGGCATGCTGGCAGGCCTTGCAGGCTATCTCGCGGCGGCGCAATTCGGCGTGGTCAACCCCGACATGCTCGGCTGGCATTTATCGGGTGCTGTGTTGATGATGGTGATCCTCGGCGGCATGGGCTCGCTGGCCGGGCCGGTCATCGGCGCTGCCGCGTTGCTGCTGCTCGAACTCGGTTTTCAATCGTTACCAGAAGCCGGAGCGATCCATCTCGGCAAGCACTGGCAGTTGCCGATGGGCATCGCGATCGTGCTGGTCGCGCTGTATCTGCCCAACGGCATCGCGCGCTTGTTGCGACGGGGCAATGCCGGTGACTGAAGCCATCCTGCAAGCGCGAAACCTGTCGCGCCACTTCGGTGGGCTTGCGGCCGTCGGTGACGTGACACTCGCCTGCGAAATGGGAAAAGTGCACGCCGTCATCGGTCCGAACGGCGCCGGCAAGAGCACGCTCGTCAATCTGTTGTCCGGCGACTTGCCGGCGAGCGCGGGTGAAGTGCGGTTCGACGGGCGCGACGTCACGCGATTACCCGCCCATCGCATCTCGCAATTGGGGATCGCGCGCAGTTATCAGAAGACCAATCTTTTCCTGCCATTCACCGCATTCGAGAACTGCCGCCTCGCTGCGCAATCGCGCCTGCCGAACTCGATGCATTTTTTCCGCCGGGCGCTTGCACGGCACGACGTCAACGAAGCAGCCCGTCGCGCGCTTGCCCAGGCGGGCCTCCCCGATCGCGGCGATGTCGTGGTGTCGGCGCTGTCGCACGGAGAGCAACGCCAGGTCGAAATCGCCATGGCGCTGGCAACGAACCCCCGCGTGCTGCTGCTCGATGAACCCTTGGCGGGAATGGGCATCGAGGAGTCGGCACGCATCGTCGACCTGCTGCGCAATCTCGCGGCCAACCACGCCATCCTCCTCATCGAGCACGACATGGACGCCGTTTTCGCCATCGCCGACGTGCTCACGGTCATGGTCAACGGCCGCGTGCTCGAATCCGGTCCGCCATCACAGATCCGCGCCAGCGGCGCCGTTCAGGAGGCTTATCTTGGGGTCGATAGTGACTAGTACCTACACCATGCCTGAAGAACTAATAGAAGCCAGAGGAATTCATGCGTACTACGGCGCGAGTCATGTATTGCATGGCGTCGATCTCGTACTGCGTCGCGGCGAGGCGGTCGGGCTGATGGGACGCAACGGCATGGGCAAGACGACGCTGTTGCGCAGCATCCTTGGATTGCTGTCACAGAAAGAAGGTAAGGTGAAAGTGCGTGGTGTGGACATGACGCATGCGGCGCCGCATCGCATTGCACGCGCGGGCATCGCCTACGTTCCCGAGGGGCGCGGCATCTTTGCAGACTTGAGCGTCGAGGAAAACCTGGTCATGGCGGCGCGTCCCGGAATCGATGGCAAACGCGGCTGGACCTTGCCGCGGGTATTGTCCGTGTTTCCGCGGCTTGCCGAGCGCCTCGGCCACGGCGGCCAGCAACTCTCCGGCGGCGAGCAGCAGATGCTCACCATCGGCCGCGCGCTTTTGACCAATCCGGATGTGCTGATCCTGGACGAAGCGACCGAGGGACTGGCGCCGCTCGTCGCGCGTGAAATCTGGGCCATCCTCAGACAATTACGCGACGCCGGCCTGTCGGCTATCATCGTCGACAAGAATTTCTCGGCGGTCTCGTCAATGACCGACCGGAACATTGTTCTGGTAAAAGGGCGCATCGTGATGCAAGGCAGCGCCGCGGAGCTGAAACGCGATCCGGAAGCGTTGCAGCGCCACCTGGGCGTCTAGGCCATCGCCGCTGCGCTGGGTTAACATCGCGGCTGTCCGATTCCCGAGCCTGATCCGTGGATTTCCTGAAAGCTGGCGGCCATCGCCTCGAATACCAGATCCATCTGCCCGGTGACCGTGCCGGGGCGCATGTCGCTTCCCTTCCGACCCTGGTGTTCCTGCATGAAGGCTTGGGGTCCGTGGCGCTGTGGAAGCAATTTCCCCGGCAGGTCGCGGAGGCGGCCAACTGTCCGGCGCTCGTGTACTCGCGCCTCGGTTATGGCAAGTCGGACAGGCTGGCGGCGCCGCGCGCGGTTGATTACATGCATCGCGAGGCACTCGACGTGTTGCCCGAAGTTCTCGACCAACTTGGCATCGAAACACCGATTCTGATCGGCCACAGCGACGGCGCGTCGATTGCACTGATCCATGCGGGGGCCGGCAAGCACCCGGTGCGCGGCGTGGTCGCGATGGCGCCGCATGTGTTCGTCGAAGACCTCACCGTGCGAAGCATCGCCGAAGCGGAAAGGACGTATCAGAATACCGATCTCGCGCAACGGCTGGGCCGCTACCACGACGACCCCGACGCGACGTTTCGGGGATGGAACGATATCTGGCTGCATCCGGACTTCCGGGGCTGGAACATCGAAGACAGCCTCGCAGACATTCGCTGTCCCGTGCTGCTGATCCAGGGCGAAGACGACCAGTATGGCACCGTGGCGCAAGTCGAGGCGATCGCGCGCCAGGTGTCGGGGCCGGTCGAGATCCTCATGCTGCCCGATTGCGCGCATTCGCCGCACCAGAGCATACAGAAGGATGCAACCGTCGCGGCGATCGCAGGCTTCGTAAGTAATCTGGGCAAAACGGGCTGACCCGCCTGTTACACTGAATTTTATTTTTGAAAGAGCAACAAACATGTTGAAAGGCAAATCCGCCATTGTCACCGGCTCCACCAGCGGCATCGGGCTCGGCATCGCGCGTGCTTTGGCGGCACAGGGCTGCAACGTCATGCTCAACGGCTTCGGAGACAGCGCAAAAATAGAAACGCTCCGCGCGGCCCTGGCTGCCGAACACAAAGTCACCGTGCTGTATTCGTCCGCGGACATGTCCAAGCCGCTGGAAGTCGCCGCATTGGTGGACCAGGTGGCAAGGCGCTTCGGTTCAGTGGATGTGCTGGTCAACAACGCCGGCATCCAGCATGTCGCGCCGGTCGAAGAGTTCCCGGTGGAGAAATGGGACCAGATCCTGGCGATCAACCTGTCCTCGGCGTTTCATGCGATTCGCACCGCGCTGCCGGGCATGAAATCCCGCAACTGGGGCCGTATCATCAATATTGCTTCGGCGCACGGCCTGGTGGCCTCGCCATTCAAGTCCGCGTATGTCGCCGCCAAGCACGGCCTGGTCGGCCTGACCAAGACCGTTGCGTTGGAAACGGCTGGCAAGGGCATTACCTGCAATGCGATTTGCCCGGGGTATGTGCTGACCCCGCTGGTCGATAAGCAGATAGAAGATCAGTCCAAGGCGCGCGACATCTCCCGTGAGGAGGCGATCAGCAAAGTCATCCTCGAGCGCCAGCCGTCGAAGGAATTCGTGAAAGCCGATGAAGTCGCCGCACTCGCCGTGTTCCTCGCCGGCGATGCGGCCGCGTCGATCACCGGCGCGGCCTATTCGATAGATGGCGGATGGACCGCGCAGTAGCGCGGCGGGTTGCTTCGCCGCGCTGAACAGCGCGAGCGCGCAACCGAGCGCCGCCGTTCCGGCAGCGAACATCCCCAATCCCGAGAATCCGCCGGCGGCGATCAGCGAGCCGCCGACCGAGCCCGCCATCAACCAGCCGAGGCTGGCCATGGTGATGTTCAGGCCGAAGAGCGCGCTGCGAATTTCGCTCGGCACTTCGGCCAGCGTGGTCATCAACGACGGGCGACCCGCGGCATTCACCAGGGAATAGACGAATCCCAGCGCGACTGAGGCCGTGATGCCAGGATGCCAGGATGCCAGGCCAGCAACGGCAGCGCGACCAATGCGGTCAGCGCGGAACCGATGGCGAAAACGCGCGCCCGGGAACGCGTGCGGTCTGCGATGCGTCCGCCGATGATGTTGCCGGCCGCGACCAATCCGAGCACCAGCGCCAATGTGCCGAACGGCGTGTCGTAGGTGTGCTGCAGATAAGCGGGCAGAAAAATCGCGACGATCGCGAAGCACAGGCGTTCGGTGGTGCCGGCCGCGAGCAGCGCCATCAGCTTCGGTCTGAACAGCAGGGCGTAGGGTGGCTTCGGGCGCTGCGCGTGCGGACGCGACGGCGAATCAGCGGGGGTGGCCAGCCTCACGGCAATCGCGCACAACAGCACGAAGGCACCGTGCGTCGCGATGGCGCCGCGCCATAGCTGTCCGACGTCGCGAATCCCAGCCGCATCAACCCTATCAGAAAAATGCCGCCTACAAGGATCATGCGCCGCCCGAAACGGTCCGCGATCACGCCGGCGATCAGCGACGCGGTACCCCACGTGAGCGCTTGAAGCGAAAACAGATGCGCGACGGCGGGCAACGTGGTCGACAGATCGCGGCTGATCAGGTTCAGGAACGGCGCCATGCTCGCCCCGGCCGATGTGACGAGGAAAACCCCGGCGCACAGGGTGATCAGCATCCACATCAATAGACCTTCGGCCATGGATCGGTAAACGGTGAACAGTAATCGGCGAACGGTAAAAACAAGAAGGGAATCGCAAATGCGATTCCCTTCGCTATGTTACTGCTCTTCGGGATTTTACAGTTAACCGTTCACTGGGCGATGTCCCGCTCACAGTTGAAGGTTAAGCCGGTGGCGGAATTCATTATGCGGCCTTTTGCGTTTGGGAGGGAACAGGTCGAAGCGCACGGATGAGT
>JAYVMZ010000069.1:0-4228 GCA_043758735.1 Betaproteobacteria bacterium | reverse complement strand
ACATCAGTACCGTAACATTGTGGCTCTTGTGTAGGTATTCGCTCACCCCCTCAGTCTAACGAACGCCGCAAGCGGCGGGGAATTAGACCCGGAGAGATTGAAAGCTGTGCCGGCGCAGGGTCGTCAGCGGTTCAGGAACTCGATCTCGCGTGCATGCCCGGCAACTGGGCGAGGCATTCGGCGATCCGCCCTGCCGGGAATGCCGTTTGAAGAAACCGCCGCACAAGGTTGCCGCGCGCAAATCTCCAGGAACGCGAAGCCGATCCTCATCGATGTCCCCCGTAGCCTGAAGCAGACACGATTGCAGACGGATTGACGCTACATCGTTGCCGGAGATGGGGTAGTCGGCATGCGGGCGTACAATCGTTCGATTCTTCGAATCGAAGATCCAAAACTCAAAGGAGACTGCATTGATCCGCTTTTATTTCCATCCCACGCCGAATCCCCTGAAGGTCGCTTTGTTTCTGGAAGAGTCGGGCATCGAGTACGAGGTTGTGCCGGTCGATACGCGCAAGGGCGAACAGCATTTGCCGAACTTCCGGGCGGTGAATCCGAACGGCAAACTGCCGGCCATCGTCGACACCGGCGGCGCCCACGGTAAACAGATAACGGTTTTCGATTCCAATGCGATCCTCCTCTATCTCGGCGACAAGATCGGCAAGTTCGTCGGCGGCGCCGCGGACCGCGGCGACCTGCTTTCCTGGCTCATGTTCGTGGCGACGGGTATCGGTCCCTATTCGGGACAGGCGGTGCATTTCCAGCGCGCAGCGCCTGAACAGATTCCCTACGCGATCAATCGCTACCGGCGCGAAGCCGACCGGCACTATCGCGTGCTCGACGGTCGGCTGAAAGGGCGGGACTTCATCGTCGGCACCGATTACTCGATCATCGACATGGCGGCCTGGGGCTGGATTGACCGCGCGCCCATCGTGCTGCCCGGAGATGCCTATGCGCTCGCGGCGTATCCGGACCTGAAGCGCTGGTTCACCGCAATCAACGCGCGGCCCGCCGTTGCGCGTGCGCGCATGGTCGGCAAGAGCATCTCCTTCAAGCAGGAGATGGACGAAGAGGCAAAGCGCGCGATGTTCCCGTCGAACTATCCGCTCGCGACGGCGTAGACCGGGGTCTACGTCAATGATGAGATCGGTATTTCGATTTCAGGAAACTGAACGCAATGCCGCGGCATTGCGAACCGCTGCATCCATCTCGGTTTGCAGCAACTGCGCAAACTGCTCCGCCGCCATCGGCTTGTTGGAGTAGTAACCCTGGAATTCGTCGCATCCGTGCGCGCGCAGGAAATCAAGCTGTTCCTGGGTTTCCACGCCCTCGGCCACCACCGTCAGGTCCAGGCTCTTCCCCAAGGTAATGATGGCGGCCGTGATGGCCTTGTCCTCGGCATCCCCCGGCAGATCGCTGATGAACGAGCGGTCTATCTTCAGCGTATCGATGGGAAAGCGCTTGAGGTAGGCAAGCGAAGAGTGCCCGGTTCCAAAATCGTCGATGGCTATCCGGATGCCCATGTTCCCGAGCGTGGTCAGTTTCTGCATCGTCTTGCCGACGTTGTGCATGATCATGCTTTCGGTAATTTCCAGTTCCAGCCACTTGGGATCCATGCCCGTTTCCTCGAGAATGGCGGCGATGCTGTCCGGCAGGTTTTCGTCGGTGAACTGGCGCGGCGAAAGATTGACGGCCACGCGCATGGGCGGCAAGCCCCGGTCCTGCCAGTCCTTGTTCTGAGCACAGGCAGTCCTGATCACCCATTGGCCGATCGGTCCGATCAGGCCGGATTCCTCGGCGATCGGGATGAATTGCGCAGGCGGGACCATTCCAAGATCCGGGTGCTTCCAGCGCAACAGCGCTTCCATGCCGCTCATGCGTGACGTGCCAAGGTTTATCTTCGGCTGGTAGTGCAACTGGAATTCGTTGCGCTCCCGCGCGCGACCCAGGCTAGACTCCATGGCCAGCCGCGCGACCGAATGCGTGTTTATTTGCTCGGAATGGAACTGAAAGTTGTTCTTGCCCTCCCGTTTTGCGTGGTACATCGCAATGTCCGCGTTTTTCATCAGCGTCTGCTCGTCTTCACCGTCCAGCGGGTAAATGCTGATGCCGATGCTGGCCGTGACGCGGAATTCCTGGCCGATAGTGTCCAGCGAGCCGGCGAGGTCGGAAAGGATCTTGCGCGCCACCTTGGCCACGTGTCCGGGCGCGCTTAAATCTTCCAGCAAGACGACGAACTCGTCACCGCCGAGACGGGCTACGGTATCGCTCTGGCGTATGCAGTTCCTGAGCCGGTTTCCGACCTCCCGCAGCAACGCGTCGCCGGTATCGTGCCCGAGTGTGTCGTTGATATTCTTGAAGCGATCGAGGTCGATGAACAGCACCGCCAGATTCTTGCCGTCGCGGCGCGCGCCGGCGATCCCATGGTTGAGGATCAAGCTGAAGCTGGAGCGGTTCGGCAGCGCCGTGAGGCTGTCGTGATAGGCAAGGTACTGGATGCGCGCCTCGGCGAGCTTGGCAGCGGTCACGTCCTTGCCCACGCCGCGGTAGCCGGTGAACTTTCCCTGCGCATCGAAAATCGGCTGGCCGCTTATGCTCAGATAGCGCATTCCGCCATCGGGCCCGAGCCGTTCGTACGTAAAATCCGAAAATGGCTGATGCGCTTCCAGTATCGCCCTGTGCGCGACCCATTCCTTCTCGGACAGCAGGATTCCCGGCAGTTCCCAGCGAGTCTTGCCGACGTGCGATTCCGGACTCAACCCGACCGTTCCCATTACTTCCGCAGACAGCATGGTGTAACGCAGATTCTCGTCCTGCTCCCAGTACCAGTCGGATGACAATTCGGTCAGGGCGCGGAATCGCGCTTCGCTTTGCTTCAGCGCGATCTCGGCATGCTTGCGCTCGGTAATGTCGAGCAGGCCGTTAATCAGCCAGCGCCGGCCGTCCGGCGATACGATCCTGCGCTTGTACTTGATGACCCAGCGCAACTCTCCCGAGATCGTCTGGAACGATTGTTCTTCCTGCAGAGGGGCGCCGCTGTCGACCACCGCATCGTCCTCGGCCCAGTTCTGTTTGACGTGCTCGGGCGAATAGAAGTCGCTGTCCAGCTTATTGAGAAAGTCACCGGCCGGCCGGTGGTGAAAGTGCCCGGTCGCTTCGTTGACGATCACGAAGCGGCGTTGGTCGTCCTTGACCGTAAGCGGCAACGGGATCGCATCGATCAGGTCGGCCAGGAAGCGGCGGTTGGCGGCGAGTTCCAGCTCCGTCTGTTTGCGCGCCGTGATGTCCTGTGCCTGCGCAACGAAGTGAAGCGGAGCGCCGTTCAATCGGCGCACCATCGACACGTTCAACAGCGCCCAGACCACATGACCGTCCTTGTGGAAATATCGTTTTTCCAACTGGTAGCTGCGAATCTCGCCGCGCAGCACCTGCTCCATGTAACCGACGTTCGCTTCCAGATCGTCCGGGTGGGTGATTTCCTGGAACGTGAGTTTTTTGAGTTCCGCTTCGGTGTAACCGAGCATATGGCATAGCGGCGGATTGATTTGCAGCCACAGGCCGTCGAGCGAGACGATGGCCATTCCGATCGCGGCGGAATCGAAAGCATTGCGAAAGCGCGTTTCGCTTTCCAGAAAGGCGTTGTCACGCTGCAGGCGTTCGGTGATGTCCCTGCCGATCCCGCGATAACCCTTGAAGGCGCCTTGCGCATCGAAGAAAGGTTCTCCGCTCACCGAGATGTGATGCAACACGCCCGCGTCGGAACGCTTGAAGGTCAGGTCCTTGAAGGGCTGCCGCGCATCGAGTACCGCGCGATGCGCTGCCCAGTCTTCCTCGGTCATTCCGGAGCCGGGCAGTTCCCAACGGGTCTTGCCGAGGGAGTTGACGATCCCCGTTTTCGACCATTCCAGGCCCCCTCCGCTCTGGGCGGTAAACCGGTAATTTTCGTCCTGTTCCCAGTACCAATCAGCGGACAAATGGGTGAGGCTCCTGAAGCGCGCTTCGCTTTCCTGCAATTCGCGGGTCATTTCCAGCGCGAGCGCCTCCGCTCGAAGCCGGGTTGAAGTGAGGATCCAAACCAATGCGAAGAACAACAGACTGATGACGATCGCGCCGAGCAGCATTGCCCCGGTTCCCCGGAATGCGTGAACGAATTCGGGCAATTCCTGTAACCGGATCGACCAGGGAACCGTAACGGCGAGCGACAGGGCGAGTACGACGAACGCGGTTCCCC
>JAYVMZ010000068.1:0-5156 GCA_043758735.1 Betaproteobacteria bacterium | reverse complement strand
CCCGTGATCGCAGCCTGTCCATTCCGGCACAGGCGACGAAGAGTGTTGAAACGAAACTGGACAAGGCGAATCAGCGCCTGACCGAACTGAAGAAACGTGCCGACGCGCTGGCTGAGCAGAAAAAACCGCTGCCCGCCCCACTGCTGGAGGACGTCAGCGCGAGTCAGAAGGAAATCGCCGCATTGGAGGCCGACCTCGCGCAACGCAAGACCCAGTCGGATGCAATACGGGTCAAGTATGACGCCGACAAACAGCGTTATCGCGAACTGAGGGGCAGCGACCAGGCGGCCAGGTAAGGGTCAGCCGAGCCTCTTCCTCAGTATTTCGTTGACCTGGGCCGGGTTCGCCTTGCCCTGACTGGACTTCATGACCTGACCGACCAGGGAATTGAAGGCCTTCTCTTTTCCGGCCTTGTAGTCGGCGACCTGCTGGGCGTTGGCGGCGATCACTGCGTCAACTATTTTGCCGATCGCGCCGGCGTCGGAAATCTGCTTAAGTCCTTTGCGCTCGATGATTTCGTCGGCGTTGCCTTCGCCGGCCCACATCGAATCGAAAACTTCCTTGGCCATCTTGCCCGAGATCGTGCCGTCAGCGATGCGTTCCGCCAAACCGCGCACTTGAAATGCGCTAATTCGGCTTTGCGAAATATCCAGATCTGCTTCATTCAGTTGCGCGCTCAAATTTCCGCTGATCCAGTTCGCGCATAGCTGAGCAACCTTACTATCGGAATTACGAGCTGCGCTTTCAAAGTATTCGGCGAGTTCACGGGAAGATGTCAGGGTTCGAGCCTGATACGGCGTTAAATCATATTCGTTCATGAATTTGTCGCTTACCTCCTCCTGAAGCAAGGGCATGTGGGCATGCACTTCTTCCAGCCACTCTCCGGAAATTTCCAGCGGCAACAAGTCGGGATCGGGAAAGTAGCGATAGTCGTGCGCATCTTCCTTCAGGCGCATGACGCGCGTCTGCCCCGAATCCGGATCGAACAGCACCGTGGCCTGCTGGATCTTGCCGCCGTCTTCGAGTGTTTCGATCTGCCATTTGATCTCGTATTCGATGGCTTGCTGCAGGAAGCGGAACGAGTTCAGGTTCTTGATCTCGCGGCGCGTGCCGAGCGGCGCGCCGGACCGGCGCACGGACACATTGGCGTCGCAGCGAAACGACCCTTCCTGCATGTTGCCGTCGCAGATGTCGATCCAGCGCACCAGTGAATGCAACGCCTTCGCGTAAGCGACCGCTTCGTCGGCTGAGCTCATTTCAGGTTCCGACACAATTTCCAGCAACGGCGTGCCGGCCCGGTTCAGGTCGATGCCGCTCATGCCGTGAAAATCTTCGTGCAAGGACTTGCCCGCATCTTCTTCCAGGTGCGCGCGCGTGAGTTGTATGGCGATGTCGCCGCGTGTCGGTGACACGATGGCGATTTTGCCGCCCTGCACGACGGGAATCTCGAACTGGCTGATCTGGTAGCCCTTGGGAAGATCCGGATAGAAATAATTCTTGCGCGCGAAAATCGAACGGCGGTTGATGGTCGCGCCGATAGCCAGCCCGAAGCGGATCGCCCGTTCCACCGCCCCCTTGTTCAGTACCGGCAGCGAACCCGGCAAAGCCACATCGACAACGCTTGCCTGGGTGTTCGGTGCGGCGCCGAACGCGGTCGACGCGCCCGAAAAGATCTTCGACTGCGTCGATAGTTGCGCGTGCGTTTCCAGCCCGATGACGACTTCCCAATTCATAGGGCTTCGCCCCGTGATTGGTGCCCGATTTCGCTGGATACCGGGCTCTGCCCATAAACGGTAAACGGTGATTGGTGTGGCCGCGCTGCGGCGATGAATCCCGCTTTCACTGAAACCCTCCGGGAATGCGTTTGTGCCAGTCGGTTGCTAGTTGATACTGATGCGCTACGCCAAGCAGTTTTGCTTCCTCGAAATAATTCGACATGAGCTGCAGGCCGACGGGACGGTTTTTTGCGCCGAAGCCGCAGGGAATGCTCATGCCGGGAATGCCGGCCAGGCTGCCGGGAATCGTGTAGAGGTCCGAGAGATACATGGCAACCGGATCGGCCGCCTTTTCGCCGAAGCCGAACGCGACGCTCGTGGTCACTGGGCCGGCGATGATGTCGCACTGGCGAAAGGCCTGCTGGAATTCATCGGCAATGATCCGGCGCACTTTCTGCGCCTGGATATAGTAGGCATCGTAGTAGCCGTGCGACAGAACGTACGCGCCGATCAGGATGCGGCGTCGCGGTTCCGCTCCGAAGCCTTCCGCGCGCGATTTCTTGATCATGTCGTCCAGGTCGCCGTAGTGCGCGGCGCGGTGGCCGTAGCGCACGCCATCGAAGCGGCTCAGATTTGATGAGCATTCGGCCGGCGCAATGACGTAATAAACCGGGATGCCAAGCGCCGCGTTCGGCAGCGAAATGTCCACCAGAACCGCGCCCTGCCTCACGTACTCGGCCAATGCCTCGCGCACCGCCTTCTCGACGTCGGGCTGCAGGCCTTCACCGACGAATTCCTTCGGCACGCCGATGCGCAATCCCTTCACGCTGCTGTTCAGGCTGCGCGTGTAGTCCTCGTCGGCACGATCAACGCTGGTTGAATCCTTCGGATCGAAGCCGAGCATGCCGTTGAAGATCAGCGCCGCATCCTCCGCCGAGCAAGTCATGATGCCGGCCTGGTCCAGGCTGGAGGCAAACGCGATCATGCCCCACCGTGACGCCCTTCCATAGGTAGGCTTGATGCCGGTGATGCCGGAAAATGCCGCGGGCTCGCGGATCGACCCCCCGGTATCGGTGGCGGTGGCGGCCGGGGCGATGCGCGCGGCGACGGCTGCCGCCGACCCCCCGGAACTCCCGCCGGGGACGGCGGTCTTGTCCCACGGGTTGAGCACATTGCCGTAGTAACTGTTCTCGTTCGAAGAGCCCATGGCGAATTCGTCGCAATTGAGCTTGCCGAGCGTGACCATGCCGGCAAGCCCAAGCTTCTCCACGACCGTCGCGTCAAACGGGCTCATATAGCCCTTGAGCATGCGCGAAGAAGCGGTGGACGCGAAATCGCGCGTAACGAAAATGTCCTTGTGTGCGACCGGTACACCGGTCAGGGGGCTGGCGTCGCCGCGGCCAATGCGGCTATCGGCATCGCGCGCCTGGGCGAGCGTGACGTCCGGGCGCACGTCCAGGAAGGCGTTCAATTGCTTGTGGCGTTCGATGCGCTCCAGGTAGAGCTTCGCCAGTTCGACTGCCGAAACTTGTTTTGCAGCCAGGGCGCGGCCCAGGTCGGCCACTGATTTCTCGAACATCCGGCGCCCCTACTCTATGACGCGCGGCACGAGGAACAACCCGTCCTGGCTGGCCGGGGCGTTCTTCATGATGGCATCGCGGTCGGGATGGTCGATTGCGACGTCTTCGCGCAGGCGCTGGGCGCCGCCGAGCGGATGCGACATGGGTTCGATTCCGGTGGTGTCAACCGACTGCAGTTGCTCGATCAGCTTGAAAATGCCGTTCAGCTGTCCGAGCGTGTGTTCGGTTTCGGCTTCGGTGATCTCGATGCGCGCGAGGTGGGCGATGCGTTTGACGTCGCTGGAAGTAAGGGACATGTACGGATAGCTCTCAGTCAGTCGCCGCGGATTCCGGGTCGGGATTGCGTACACTGTCGTCGATACCGGACACCCGTCGTATCCCCCCGCTTTTTGTTAACCGCAGCAGGGCGATAGGGTATCATACGGCATTAATTTTTCCGCACCGCGGCAATACTTCGGATCAAGTCATGTTCGGATTTCTCAACGGCTACTTTTCCAACGACCTGGCGATCGACCTCGGCACCGCCAATACGTTGATCTATGTCCGTGGCAAGGGCATTGTCCTCAACGAACCCTCCGTGGTGGCGATTCGCCAGGAGGGGGGCCCGAACGGCAAGAAGGTCATCCAGGAAGTCGGCCTGGCGGCAAAGCAGATGCTTGGCCGCACCCCCGGCAACATCACGGCGATCCGGCCGATGAAGGATGGCGTGATCGCCGACTTCACCGTTACCGAGCAGATGCTCAAGCAGTTCATCAAGAAGGTTCACGATTCCCGCCTGTTTTCGCCCAGCCCGCGCATTGTCATCTGTGTGCCTTGCGGGTCGACCCAGGTCGAGCGCCGCGCGATCCGCGAATCGGCGTACGGCGCCGGGGCGCGCAAGGTCGAATTGATCGAGGAACCGATGGCAGCGGCGATCGGCGCCGGGCTGCCGGTGGAGGAAGCGACCGGTTCGATGGTGGTCGACATCGGCGGCGGTACTACGGAAGTCGGCGTCATTTCGCTCGGCGGAATCGTCTATTCCGGGTCGGTGCGGGTCGGCGGCGACAAGTTCGACGAAGCGATCATCAATTACATCCGCCGGAACTACGGCATGCTGATCGGCGAAACCACCGCCGAGGAAATCAAGAAGGAAATCGGCTCCGCCTTCCCGGGTTCGGAAGTGCGCGAGAAGGAAGTCAAAGGCCGCAACTTGGCGGAAGGCATTCCGCGCAGCTTCACCATCTCCAGCAATGAAATCCTCGAGGCGCTGACCGACCCGCTCAACAGCATCGTCAGCGCGGTCAAATCCGCGCTCGAACAGACGCCCCCTGAACTCGGCGCGGACATCGCGGAGAAGGGCATGGTCTTGACCGGTGGCGGCGCGCTGCTGCGCGACATCGACCGCCTGTTGATGGAAGAAACCGGGTTGCCGGTCATCGTGGCCGATGATCCGCTGACCTGCGTGGTACGCGGCTCCGGCCGCGCGCTGGAAAAGGTCGACAAACTGGCGACCATCTTTACGAACGACTGAGGGTTTCCGTGGAGGGCGCCCCGCGTGCGGGATACCGGCCTCCGGCCATAAGGGGAGAGGGACGAGGGGTGAGGGAAAAGCGGGAAACTCCAGGAATCGCGCTGGACCTTCGTCTCCGGCTGCAGTTGTACCCCTTACGTTTTAGACCTCGCCCCTCGCCCGCCCCTCGCCCTTAAGTGGAATACACGCCGCCACCATTCTTCAGACGGGGCCCCAGTCTCCTCGCCCGCCTCGGGTTTTTCGCAATCCTGTCCCTGATCCTGCTCTATGCCGACGCCCGCTTCCACTACATGGAGGCGATGCGCAAGGCTATCGCAGTCGTCCTGTATCCCTTCCAGGAGCTGGCTGATA
>JAYVMZ010000067.1:0-2035 GCA_043758735.1 Betaproteobacteria bacterium | reverse complement strand
ATGGCGGCGGGTTTTCGTAATGCGCTGGGGCTGATGCCAGGCGACTGCGTGGCACTCGCCATGGGAAATTGTCCGCAGTATGTCGAGCTCTGGTATGCGGCCTGGTACGCCGGGCTGGTCGCCGTGCCGATAAACGCCAAACTGCATCCGAAGGAACTGGAATTCATCCTGCAGAATTCCGGCGCAAAGGTCTGCTTCGCTTCGTCCGACCTTGCACACCCGATGGAGTCATTGCGCGGCAACCTTCCGGTGCTCGAGCGTGTGATCGAAGTCGCTTCGCCCGATTACACGGCGTTGTACCGCGCGCCCGCGGATATCGCGATGAGCGAAACAGCGCCGGATGACGTGGCGTGGCTGTTCTATACAAGCGGCACGACGGGACAGCCGAAGGGCGTGATGATCACGCATCGCAACCTGATCTGCATGTCGCTCGCCTACTTCGCGGCGGTCGACAGCATCGCGCCGGGGGATTGCCTGCTGCATGCCGCACCGATGTCGCACGGTTCGGGCCAATACAATTTTCCGCACTTGCTGGTCGGGGCAAACCAGGTCATCCCCGAGAGCGGCCATTTCGAAGCGGCGGAAATATTCCAGCTTTGCCGGCGCTGGAGCGGCGTGACGATGTTCGCAGCGCCGACCATGGTGCATCGCCTGGTGGCGCACGCGCGCGAGCACGCGCCCGCGCTCGACGGGTTGAAGACCATTGTCTACGGCGGCGGGCCGATGTACCTGCAGGACATCAAGACCGCGCTGGAGACATTGGGACCGCGCTTCGCGCAGATTTATGGCCAGGGCGAATCGCCGATGACGATTACCGCGCTGTCGAAATTCCACATCGGCGAGCGCGACCACTCGCGCCACAAAGAACGCCTGGCGTCCGTCGGCGTTGCCCAGCCTCCTGTCGAAGTTTGCGTCGCCGATGCGCAGGACCGGGCGCTGCCTGCCGGAGAGATCGGCGAAATTCTGGTGCGCGGCGATACCGTCATGCGCGGCTACTGGCGTAACCCGGACGCCAGCATGGAAACGCTGCGCAACGGCTGGCTGCATACCGGTGACGTCGGATCGTTTGACGATGATGGCTTCCTGACGCTTCGCGACCGCTCCAAGGACATGATCATCAGCGGCGGCTCCAACATTTATCCGCGTGAAGTGGAGGAAGTCCTGCTGCGGCATCCGGCCGTCAGCGAAGTCTCGGTGGTCGGCCGGCCGCACGCGGAATGGGGTGAGGAAGTGATCGCCTTCGTGGTCGTGCATGACGGTTCGAAAGTTCGCGAGCAGGAGCTCGACACCCTCTGCCTCGACCATATCGCGCGC
Source organism: Betaproteobacteria bacterium (assembly GCA_043758735.1). GTDB lineage: Bacteria > Pseudomonadota > Gammaproteobacteria > Burkholderiales > JACQAP01 > JACQAP01. Next base: position 721 of record JAYVMZ010000067.1, on the reverse strand, counting down.
TTCAAACGCCCGAAGAGTTATCGGTTCGTGCCCGACCTGCCGAAGAACAATTACGGCAAGGTTTTGAAGACGGAATTGCGCGCCCGACTAAGTGGTGAGACAGATGAAAACAAAAACCGCTAAACCGGCCGTTCCCAAGGCGCCGCGGAACAAGGCCAACGTGACGCCCGCTTCGCAACTGAACCGGCAGGCGCGCAAGGTAATGGGGCAGCACTACCGCGCGAAATATGGGGTGGGCGGAAAGTAGTGAACGGTAATCAGTGAACGGTGAACTGTTGGTAAAGAAGAGGTATCCACTTAGCTCCACAAAAACACTAGATGTAGTGATGGGGGCGATTTTCATATAATGACCTCATGAACCCGGATATTTTCGGTGCAGCAATACGCGCATGCTAGTGATACGAATTCTGGTTGCGGTACTTCTTGTAAATGGAAGTGTTTATGCGTTAGCCGAAGAAGCCGGTAACAAAGAAGCCGTCAGCAAGAAGAATAGCAGCGCCATGTGATGGGATGGATTGAATACGAAGACACCTCTATTCCACCTATCCCGAGGCGCACGGCCTTCTGTCGTGAATTTAGAATGCCAGAAGGACGATTTTTCGCAGTACAGGATACTGACTACGAACATGAGGAATAAAAGGAAAACGGTTTGCGCTATGCCGGCCTGTCGTTTGCTCGCACCACTAGATGTAGAAGTTGTGGAGCTAAGTGGATACGCCTT
>JAYVMZ010000066.1:0-11967 GCA_043758735.1 Betaproteobacteria bacterium | reverse complement strand
TCGCTCAAGCACATCGATCGCCACGGTAGTCCCAAGTTAACGCAGTTGCTCAACATACTACCGGTAGTGGGTGTGTGTGACAACCCGATAAGCACGGTTCTTTCATACCCACGCCACGGCAGTCGGGGCGATCACGAGTCTTGCGCTGTGCGCGATCTATTCGGCGCTGTGGGACATGCGCTGCAGGAAAGCGGGACTGCCGCTTCACGTCATGGCCGGCGGTGCTCAGAAGAAGGTCCCGATTTACGATACCGAAGGCGGCTGGCTGCATTTTCCGGTTGCGCAGGTTGTCGACAACGCACTTGCCAACAAGGCGCGCGGTTTCCGCGGCGTGAAAATCAAGGTCGGCAAGCCGCACGTCAGTGAAGATGTGAAGCGGCTCGCCGCCGTGCGCAAAGCGATCGGCGACGACATGGAGTTGATGGTGGATGCCAATCAGGGGTTCACGATCGCCGAAGCCATTCGGCGCGCGCGCCACTATGAGGAATTCGACCTGGCCTGGTTCGAAGAGCCGCTCCCTGCCGAGGATCTGAACGGCCATGTCCTATTGCAGCAATCGACCAGTCTGCCGGTCGCGGTAGGCGAGTCGATCTATTCGATCAGCCATTTTCGCGAATACATGCAGCGCGGCGCCTGCTCGATCATCCAGACCGACGTTGCCCGCATCGGCGGCATTACGCCCTGGCTCAAGAGCGCGCATGTGGCAGAATCGTTCAACATGCCGATCTGCCCGCATTACCTGATGGAATTGCACATCGGCCTGTGTGCCGCGGTGCCCAACTGTCCATGGATCGAGAATATTCCGCAACTTGGCGTGATCATGAAGAATGAAATGAAAATCGAAAAGGGCTACGCGTATCCGTACGATACGCCCGGCCTGGGAATCGATTGGAACTGGAAGGCGATCGACCGATTGCGCGTCGCGCCGCCCGCGGTTCTGCAGGCCAACGCTACCAATGCAACCAAGAGGAGAGCGAAATGAAAGGAATGAAGACCTTGTTTGTTGCCACAACGCTGATGCTGGCGTCGAGTCTTGTCGCGGCCGCCGGGTCGCCCGTCGGCACCTGGCGCAGCATCGACGATAAGACCAAGCAAGAGCGCTCGATCATCAGGATCACCGAGGAAAACGGCGAATTCAAAGGCGTGGTGGAGAAGCTCTTCGACCAGCCCGACGACGATCCCGCGCACCTGTGCAAGGAATGCAAGGGCGAGCGCAAGGACAAACCGATCATCGGCATGACCATCCTGTGGGGACTGAAGAAAGACGGCGATACGTGGGCCGGCGGCGAAATCCTCGACCCCAAGAACGGCAAGATTTATCGTTGCAAGATGACCCTTTCCAAGGATGGCAAAAGCTTGGACGTGCGCGGCTTCATCGGCATATCGCTGATCGGGCGGACCCAGACCTGGCTGCGGCAGTAATGACGGAGCACCTCATCCCCCGGGCGCGCGGACACGTTAGCGGCGGAGCCACCCGTCTGCGGGCAGCGCGCCATGCTCCGCCCCCCGCCCCTGATCGCTCCGCGAGCGCCGTGTCGGCAGGGTTCCCCGTGGAGCGGAGAAGGTGCGCTGCAGGCCCGAAAGAATCTGACTTGCAAGTTCCCTCTCCGCCCAGTGGGGGGGAGAGGTTTCGTCGAGACTGCGAAAGGAATTTATTGTTGGGGCGGGAGACGAATCTTCGACGCGCTACCCGCGCGAGCGTGACTCGTTAGCGGAACGCCCGTCTGCGGGAACGCGAGCCAGACTCGGCAACATTACAGTCCCCAAGCTCGCCAATGACTAGACTCCGCCCCAAGCTTCGCCGGTCGGAGAGCCGAGTCCTGGTGATTTCATCACTAACGTGTCCGCGCGTCAGGGCGAAGTGGGCGGGGGATGAGGTGGCTCTCACATGTTCGGGTAGTTCGGTCCGCCGCCGCCCTCGGGCGCGACCCAGACGATGTTCTGCGTCGGGTCCTTGATGTCGCAGGTCTTGCAGTGCACGCAGTTCTGCGCATTGATCTGCAATCGCGGCCCTGACGCTTCCGTGACGATTTCGTACACGCCCGCAGGACAGTAACGCTGTTCCGGCGCGTCGTAGAGTGCGAGATTGACCTTGACCGGCACGTCCGCGTCCTTGAGCGTCAGGTGGACCGGCTGGTCTTCGCCGTGGTTGGTGTTCGATATGAACACCGAAGACAGGCGGTCGAAGGTGACGACGCCATCGGGCTTCGGATAAGCGATCGGCTGCACTTCGTTTTTATTCTTCAGCGTTTCGCAGTCGGCATGTTTGTGATGCAACGTCCACGGCGCCTTGCCGCCGAACACGATCTGGTCGACGCCAACCATCGCCGTGCCCGAGTACAGACCTTTCGACATCCAGGGCTTGAAGTTGCGCGCGCGGTGCAGTTCCTCGTACAGCCAGCTCGAGCGGAATTTTTCCGGATAGGCCGTCAGTTCGTCGCCGCTGCGGCCGGCCGACATCGCCTCGATTGCCGCTTCCGCGGCGAGCATGCCGGACTTGATGGCGGCATGGCTGCCCTTGATGCGCGACGCATTCAGGAACCCGGCGTTATCACCGATGAGTCCGCCCCCCGGAAAAACCAGTTTTGGCAGCGATTGCAGGCCGCCTGCGGCAATCGCTCGCGCGCCGTACGAAATGCGCTTGCCGCCCTCGAGGAAGGGCCGAATCGAGGGATGCGTTTTGTAGCGCTGGAATTCCTCATAGGGATTCAGGTAAGGATTGGTGTAGCCCAGCCCGACCACGAAGCCGATGCAGGCCAGGTTGTCCTCCATGTGATAGAGAAAGGAGCCGCCGTAGGTCTGCGTGTCGAGCGGCCAGCCCGCGGTATGGATCACCAGCCCGCTCTGGTGCTTGTCTGGCTGAATCTGCCAGAGTTCCTTCAGTCCGATGCCGTAGACCTGCGGATCGCGGCCATCATTTAATTTGTACTTCGCAGCCAACTGCCGTCCCAGCTGACCACGGCAGCCTTCCGCGAAGAATGTGTACTTCGCATGCAGCTCCATGCCCGGCTGGAAGTTGGCACCGGGTTCCCCGTCCTTGCCGACGCCCATGTCTCCCGTCGCCACGCCCCTCACCGAACCGCGCTCGTCATAGAGCACTTCCGATGCGGCAAATCCCGGAAAGATTTCGACGCCGAGCCCTTCGGCCTGTTGCGCCAGCCACCGGCATACATTACCCAGGCTCACCACATAGTTGCCGTGATTGCGGAAGCACGCCGGGAGCAGGAAGTTCGGCACCCTGAAGGCACTGCGTTCGCCCAGGAACAGAAAACGATCTTCCGTCACTGGGGCGTTCAACGGCGCATCCATGGCCTGCCAGTCGGGAAATAATTCCGCCAGCGCGCGCGGATCCATGACGGCGCCGGACAGGATGTGCGCGCCGACCTCGGAGCCTTTTTCGATCACGCAAACTGAAGCCTCGCTGCCGCGCTCGGCGGCGATCTGCTTCAAGCGAATTGCACAGGCCAGCCCCGCGGGACCTGCGCCCACGACGACCACGTCATATTGCATCGACTCGCGTTCTGCCAAATCGGTCTCCTTGCTGGCGGGCGTGAAATGCCCTCTGTTAAAATTGCGCGACGTCACCAATGATAAACGCTTTCGCATGCTGCCAGAACGGCGTGCCGGGTCAGACCCTGAGGTTTCCCCGCATTTTCATTGAGGTGCGCAAGCGTGTTGAGCTTGCGCCCTCAATGGCGGGATCGCCGCCCAAGGCGTGAGTTGATTGAGCCATTCCGTTGGTGCGGCGAGAAGCCGCACGCGCAAGCGTCAACACCGAGATCTCGGGGCGGGTCTTGCGGCAGGTGCTGGTGAACTGTAACTCCAATTGCCGCGTCTTGGCGTCTTCTCCGATCAACCGCTGCACGAATGAGCCCAGGTGCGCGATCAACAGCAGCACCTCCAGGCGCTTGGCGGTGCGCGAACGCGTCGTCTCCAAGCCTTGCCCGAGCCGCAGGTTCTTGGTGTCCCGAAACGATTGCTCGATGCGCATGCGCTGCGCGTAGAGCTTGACGATAGTGGCCGCCTCAAGATGATCGAGCCCGGGCGAAGCCGCCAACAGCCACGGCTCACGGGCGGCACGCGACTGTTTTTGACTCGCGCGCGCCTTCATTTTCTGCCCGTAGATGGTGCGTCGGCTGCGGCCCTTGAGCACTTGTTTGACCAGCACCAAACGGCACGGCGTCGGATGGCTGCGCACATAGCGCCAATGCCCCAAGTCCTGCGCCTGCTCTCGTGCTCGCACGTAGAGCGAAGTCGCGCCAATCCAGTGCCCGTCATCGCGGGCCACGTGGTCGCGATTGCGGATGCGCCCGATCCACTGCCAGCCGTGCTCGGCAACCAGATGAAACCAAGTCGAGCGAAACCCGGCATCGGTCATGACGATCGGACAACAGCCTCGCGGCAACAACTGCGCCACGCGCTTGAGAAAACGCCGATGCACGGTGCGACTTCCCAGCCGGCGTTGCGCATGCACTTCCTCATAGAGCGTCACGCTGCGCCCCTCGACCACCACGCTCGCGCGCAGCCATTGCCACTTCTGATCGCGCGTCACATCCGACCAGTCCACGACCAGGAGCACCTGCGTCAATCCGGCCAGCCAGCGTTGCGCAACACTGCCGTAGAGCTCGGCGCGCGCAGCCTGCAAACCCGCATTGCCGAGCAACCGATCCATGCTCTTTACTCGATGGCGCAACGTGGTCGGTGCTCGCATCGCCAGCGCCAGCGCCGATAAACTCAGCGCCCCACCGGAAAGCTCCGCGCTCACCGCTCGCAACAACGCTTGTGCGCGCTTGGCGTGCAATCCCGTCAGGCACGGCCCCACAATTCGCGCTACGATCTTTCTTGCATGCATGGCTCGCTCCGTTCTTCGCCTCGATAACGAAAAGCGCAGCACCAAGGGCCATGCATGTGTCGTTTTTACTCAAACACTACTCCGCAAGAAATTGATTCGCTATAACAATATGCGGGGAAACCTCAGGGCTAGACCTTTAGTGGCTCGCGATTTTCCTCTCACCCCGCACCCCTTGCCCCTCGTCGCTGCGCGGCCTCCTGTCGTTTTCAACACGCGCTAATCCGTCATGCGCTATTCGCTAGTCTTGAATCTCTCGATTGCCGGTGCGGATGCAGGTAGGATAACGGCACGCGCAACAAAACAGAGTCATAACGACAAGAACCGTATCAACGGCCGTGAACCTCCAGCAGAGGCGCCTTGTGGCGCTCGTCGACTACGCACAACAATCGATGCGCACCCGCAGCCGGGCGGTATCGAATGTCGCGGACCATGGAAGCCTGCTGCTGTTCGACCACCAGGCGCACGGTATGGAAGGGTTGCGGCTTAACGACGGCGGCCCGGACGGCGATGACGAGATCTGGTTGACGCTGGCGCATCCGCCTTCACCCGAAGTTTCCCCCCAAACTGAAAATACCTGGCTCGCTCCCTGGCTGAACCTTGGTCCGGCGAAACGCTCGGTGCCCCGACTCGCAACGCAGGTCGACGGCCAGGCCCTCATTTCGTCCGGCACGCATCGCGATGCCACCGAGCCGGCGACGGACATTTTGGCGGCGGCCGCTCCCGCCGTCGATCCGTATGCCCGGATAACGCTTGCGGATTATGCGTTTCGCGCTGAAGTCGAAGCGCAGCACGCCCGTTATCTCGAGTCGGCCTGGAAGCCCTGGGCGGAAGCGGAAGAAGATCGCAAGCGGAGCGCCCGTCTCTATGTAAGCCTGTTTACCTTGCAGCAGGAGCTTGGCGGTGCGCTGGAAGAAGGCCAGCTCGAACTCGTATGGGGAATGGGTCTGTGCAAAGCGACGCTGTCCGGGTCGGAAATTATTTATCCCCTGATCACCCGCGCCATGGAACTGGGGTTCAACGCGCAGACCCAGGCCGCGGAATTGCGGCCCCGCGATGTCGATCCGCGACTTGAACTGGACCTTTTCCTGAAGGGCGACGCGGCCGCCCTGGCCGTGGCGGAAAGGCAGGCCGGGCAATTTTTGGCCGACGCAGGCGAATCTTTGTCCCCGTTCGAGCCCGCCGGGTTCGAACCGTTGCTGGCCATTGCCCGGCGCGAGCTTGAGATCAAGGCCCGCGCGGCGGCCGGACAAGACGATGGCGCGAACCACATCGAAATCAGCAACGGCTGGATCGTGTTTGCACGGCCGCGCAGCACCGTCATCGCCGTTCAGGACCTGGAGCGCTATCGCGAGCTGCTGTCGACGCTCGACGAGGACAGTCAGCTTCCCGGGGCCGTGGCGGCATTGGTCACCGAGCCAAGCAACGTCGCGATGCCGGCCGCCCTGCCGTCCTTCCGCGGGGTGAGCGCCGCCTACCATGCGGGCGGTGCGGCCGAGCCGGTGGAAGCGCAGGACTTGTTCTTCCCCAAGCCGTTCAACGACGAACAGGCGCGCATCGTGCAGATGCTGGAAGTGTCCGACGGCGTGGTCGTGCAGGGGCCGCCGGGCACGGGTAAGACGCACACCATCGCCAACATCATCTGCCACTGGCTTGCCAACGGCCGACGCGTACTGGTGACCTCGATGCGCGACCCGGCGCTCGCTGTGCTGCGCGAACAATTGCCGCTGGATATCCAGCCGCTCGCGCTGACGTTGCTGACCTCCGAACAGGACGGCACCAAGCAGCTAGAGCGCTCGATCCGCAAGATTGCCGCCGAAGTGCAGAGCCTGGATCCGGCGACGGCGAGCCGCCAGGTGGACGGCCTCGTCGAGTCCATCGACGCGCTGCATGGCAAACTCAAACGCATCGATACCGATCTGGGACGTTGGGCGAAACTGAATGTTTCGCGCATCGATCTGGGCGGCGAGACCATCGACCCGCAAGACGCCGCCGCGGAAGTGATGCGCAACGCCGGGCAGTTCGAATGGCTCCCGGATGGCCTCGGCGTCGGTCCCCAATATATTCCGCGCTTTTCCGCGGAGGACATCGTGCGCCTGCGGGAAGCACGCAGGCAGCTTGGCGAAGACATCGTTTATGCCGGGAACCCGCTTCCGGAGCTGGGCGATTTGCCCGATTCCCTGCTGCTGGTCCGGGCTCACGATGACCTGCAGCGGTATGCGAAGGTCGTGCGCGAGTCGCGCACCAGCGAATTGCCGGTCCCTGCGGGAACCGGTGCCGAGTCCATCATAGAAGCGCGTCGGCTCGTGGAGCAGATTGCGCGCGTCAAAACATTGCGCGAGGAATTCGGCGCCCGGCGCCTGCCCTGGAGCGAGGAAACCATTGCGCGGCTGCGCGGCGGCGTGCCGGTGCGGTTGTTCGAATTGCTGGAAACGCTCGCCGACGACATGCAACGGGCCGGCTCGCAGCGCATGCAATCCCTGGCCCGGGCGGTCGTTGTGCCCGAGATGGCGGAGGCCGACGCGCAGTTCGTTCAGGCCGTGGGCAACCTCGCCGCGGGACGGCGCGCATTCGGGTTGGCTGTGTTCGGCAGGCCGGAAGCAAAAAAATTCCTGAATAGGGTGCGCGTCAACGGCGCGCGTCCAAGCGAAATATCGGACTGGAAGATCGTCCTTGCCCATCTCGAATTGCAGAAAGCAAAACGCGCGCTGACTGCAAGATGGAATGCGCTCGTGCCTGAAATCGGCCTGCAGACTGTCCTCTCCGCCGATGCCAAAGGCAGGCTGTCGGCGGAATCGCAACTCGCCGACTATGCCAGGTTGAAGCAACTGGTGAAGGAAGAAGCTTTGCTGTCGCGCATGGCGATAGAGCTGTTTCCGGCGTGGCCGCGTGCTGCCAACGCCCACCAGAATTCCGCGGTGCTGGCGGAAGTCGAGATCGCCCTCGTCTTTCACCTGACCAAGTCCCAGCTCGGCCAGGTCTCGGCCGTGGTGGACGGCCTGCATCGGGCGCTGGAAGGCAAACGCGGCAAGATCATCGATCGCATGCGCGAATTCCTGGCCAGCATGCTGGGCAACGCGGCTTTGGATGAATCGACTCTGTTGGAGACCTGGAATAAATTGAATGCGGAGCTTTCGCGGCTGCGCGCCCTTGCGGTTCCGCTCGGCGTGGTCGCCGGGGTTACGGCAAACATCGAAAGTTCCGGTGCGCCGAAGCTGGCCCAGAAGCTGACGCAGATGGCGACGGGTTTCGACGAAAAACTTTCCTCCGTGACCCTGCTGCGCGACTGGCGGTTGCGCCGGCTTGCGACCCATCTCCAGGCGATCGATGCACACGACGAGCTGAAAAAGCTTTCCGCGGCACGTTCGGAAGTCGAGCATGACCTTGCGCGGGCGTACGAGGAACTGGTCGTCAAGCGCAGCTGGCTCAAGCTCACCGAAATTGCCACGCCCGGCGTACGCGCCGCACTGCAGGCCTACCTCAACGCCATCCAGCGCATCGGCAAAGGCACCGGCAAGCGCGCTTTCCGTTATCGACGCGATGCGCGCGCCGCGGCTGCCGAAGCCCAGCGCGCCGTGCCGTGCTGGATCATGCCGCATCATCGCGTCTCGGAATCCCTGCCGGCGCAGCTGGGCAGCTTCGACCTGGTGGTGATCGACGAGGCTTCGCAGTCCGATATTTCCGCATTGCCGGTGCTGTTGCGCGCGCAAAAAATCCTCGTGGTGGGCGACGACAAGCAGGTGGCGCCGCAGGCGATCGGTATCGAGGAGGAACGCATCAACACGCTGATGAAACGCCACCTGGACGGGCAAGTGCCCCTGTATGCGGCGCAGATGTCGCCGGACCGTTCGATTTACGACCTTGCCAAGGTGGTGTTCGCGAACGGCGGCGTAATGCTCAAGGAGCACTTCCGTTGCATCGCGCCGATCATCGAATACTCCAAGCGCGAGTTCTACAACCACGAGTTGCATCCGCTGAGGCTCGCGACCGCCTCGCGGCGGCTCGATCCGCCGTTGCTCGACTATTTTGTTGGAGATGCGCGTCGCGACGGTGGCATCAACCGCGGGGAAGCGGAATTTATCGTCAAGGACATCGTCGCCCTTGTCGCCGATCCCAAAATGCAGTCGCGCTCGATTGGCGTCGTCTCCCTGCTGGGCGAGGAGCAGGCGATGCGAATCTGGGAGCGCCTGACGGAGGAGTTGACGCCGGAGGTATTGCGCAGGCACGCCGTCACTTGCGGCGATGCGCGCCAGTTCCAGGGGCGCGAACGCGACATCATGTACCTGTCAATGGTCTGCGCGCCAAACGACATTGGTGCGCCGCTGTCGCGCGACGCGTTCGCCCAGCGCTTCAACGTCGCGGCGTCGCGCGCACGCGACCGCATGGTCCTGGTGCGCTCGGTGGAACTCGACCAGTTGTCCGAATCCGATCGCTTGCGCCGCAGCCTGATCGCGCATTTCGCCCGGCCTTTTGCCGAGGAACCGGTGCGCGTCACCGATTTGAGGATGCTGTGCGAATCGCGAATCGAGCGAGAACTGTTCGATTGGCTCAATGGCGAGGGTTATCACGTCACGCCGCAGGTTGCGGTGGGGTCTTACCGCATCGACATTGTGGTCGAGGGACATGATGACACGCGCCTCGCAGTCGAATGCGATGGCGACAAATATCAGGGCCCGCAGCAATGGATCGAGGACATGCGGCGGCAGCGCACGCTGCAGCGGGTGGGTTGGGTATTCTGGCGCTGCTTCGCCGGGGCGCTGCTGCGCCGTCGTCACGCCGTGCTGGAAGATCTGCGTAGCACGCTGAAGGCAAACGGCATCGAGCCGATCGGCCGCGGCGGATTTGGCCGCCGGCGGGTGACGGAAACCAAGCGGGTGCGGGCGCCGGACAGCGTGGCTGTGTAGTAGTGAACGGTGATCAGGGTAAACAGGCCAATACACCGGGAACCAAATCACCGTTCACCGTAATTCCGCCAGGAAAAGTGCCGGATCCACTGCCACTGAATTCAGGAAGACACTGAAATGCAGGTGCGGGCCGGTTACGCGTCCGGTGGCCCCCACTTTTCCGACGCGCGCAACGGCAGCCACCTTGTCTCCGACGGCAACTTCGACCGCGCTCAGATGCGCGTAGAGCGAAAGCAGGCCCCGGCCGTGGTCGAGGATTACGGTATTGCCCGAGAAAAAATAATCTCCGATATCGATGACTGTCGCTTCGCCAGCAGCCACAACCGGGGAGCCTTCGGGTGCCGGAATGTCCATGCCGTTGTGGGGATTGCGCGACTGGCCATTGAAGAAGCGCCGTTGTCCAAACGTATTGGAACGTGAGCCTTCGACCGGCTGGATCAGCGCCAGGGATTCCGGCGCGGCGTCGGTAAACGTTTTTCGCATTTCCGAAAGATGCGCGCGCTCGACCTCATAGCGCGCCTGATCCTCGGGCGAGAGGTCAACCTGTCCTGGCTTGACGGTCAATCGCTGAATTGCATACTGCTTGTGGCCGACGGCGAACCTCAGTGTCGAAGGCTCGCGGCCCGCGCGCTCGACGACCAGCGGCTGTTTGCTGTTGGCTTGGGCTTCGAGCGGAACGCCGACGAGCGCCTGCCACCCGCTGGCGTCGCCCACGACCAAAACCCTGTTGCCGTAAAAACGTACGATCGGCGGAGCCGGAGCGGGACCGAGCTTGACGGCAGCTATGCCCCCTGGCACGGCCGCAGCCTTCGGCAATTCTGCAGCCGTCGCGGGACAAGCAAAGGAAAATGGCGTGGCGGCGGCGAGGAGTTGGAGGAAGCGGCGGCGGAGCACGGGCGGCGGCGAGGAGTCAGTAGGTGTCCGGATGATACGGGGAAAGCAGGAGCAGGGGAAAGGCAGGACCTACGACTCAGGACTCAGGACGCAGGACTCAGGACGCAGGACGCAGGACCCAGCACCCAGTGAAGAACTCTACAGCCAAAGACGAAAAAACGATTCGGTTCGGGGCCCTTACTGCGTCCTGCGTCACGAGTCCTTGCCTCTCCCCTTGGCCGCGCGCTCGTTCCGCGCGCCGTCCCTGTAGAATTCCCCCGTCTCCACTCATCCCCGATCCATGAGCAACCCCATACCTTTGCTGTCTGCGCTGGAAACGCGAGTCCTCGGCGTGCTGGTGGAAAAGCAACTCACCACGCCCGACTACTACCCTCTGTCGCTCAACGCCCTGGTTGCCGGGTGCAACCAGAAGACCAGCCGCGACCCGGTGATGAATGTCACCGATGAGGAAGTGCAGACATCGCTCGATGAGCTAAAGGACCGCAAGCTGGTCACGCATAGCTGGGGCGCATCACGCCGGGTCGTGCGTTATTCGCATAATCTTCCTCCGGCGCTCGACACCGACGCCGGCACCACCGCGCTGATCGTGACGCTCATGCTGCGCGGCGCGCAGACGGCGGGAGAACTGCGCGTTGCCTGTGAACGCCTTTACCAGTTCGCCGACTTGTCGAGCGTGGACGCCTATCTCAGCGAGATGGCGGCGCGTTCTGGTGGCGCGCTCGTCGTCAAGCTGCCGAAGCAACCGGGCTCGCGCGAACATCGTTGGGTGCATTTGCTAAACGGCCCGGTTGATATCGCTGCCGAACAATCGCCGCCACGTTCCGAGGTCGCCACAAGCGCCAGCATTGCCGCGCTGCAGGCGGAGGTGGCGGCTTTGCGGGAAGAGGTGGCGGGGCTCCGGCGCCTGGTCGTCGACCTGCGCGGTGAACAGTGACTGTTCACCGTGCACCAATTACTGTTCACTGTCTTTATATGTGGTTCGTCTACATAGTCCGTTGCGCGGACGACACCTTGTATACCGGCATCGCCAAGGATGTGGAAAGGCGCATCGAGGAGCACAATTCCAGCGATGCACTAGCCGCCAGTTACACGCGGGCCCGCCGGCCGGTGGCGCTGGCGTACCGGGAAGCGGCGGACACGCGTTCGGCGGCATTGAAGCGGGAGTACGAGATCAAGCAACTGACGCGGCAGGAAAAGGACGAACTGCTGAGGACGGCCGTGACAGGCTGATGGGCGAAAACCCGGGCAGTTGCAGCGAACTCGCCGGCTCGGCGTCTGTCTTCAGATCATCATGAGAATGCAAATGCCCGAACCCCCCCC
>JAYVMZ010000065.1:0-23894 GCA_043758735.1 Betaproteobacteria bacterium | reverse complement strand
GGCGGAGGTTGTCTGAGTACCGGATGAATGGTGCCCGACTTCGCTGGGTACCGGGCTTCGCCCATAACTGGTGACTGGTGACTGGTGACTGGTGACTGGTGACGGCAGGGAAAACCTCCATCGCGGTTTAATGCAAGTCCGATCTTCGATGCCTCACACCTTATTCATTTCCGACCTGCATCTGTCGCCGGATACACCCGCGGCGACGGATACGCTGCTGAACTTCCTTCGCACGACGGCGCCGGCGGCCGATGCACTCTATGTGCTCGGCGATCTTTTCGAATACTGGATCGGGGACGAGGGCTTGGCGCAGCCGTTTGCGAAAGAGGTCGCGCAGGTATTTCGCGCATTGGCCGACAGCGGCGTTCCCGTCTACTTCATGCACGGCAATCGCGATTTCCTGCTCGGCGGGCAATTTGCGCTGGCGAGCGGGATGAAATTGTTGAATGACCCGACCGTGGTCGACTTGTACGGCACGCCCACGCTGCTGATGCATGGCGATACCCTGTGCAGCGACGATGTCGACTACCAGAAATTCCGCGCCATGGTGCGCAATCCCGCCTGGCAGCAGGCCTTCCTCGCCAAGCCCCTGGACGAGCGCGTGCGCATGGCCAGGGAAGTACGGGGCAAGAGCGAGCAGGCGAAACAGGTCAAGGACGTGACCATCATGGATGTGACGCCGGCAACGGTGGATGAGGCATTCCGTGCCCACCAGACCGCGCGCCTGATTCATGGCCACACGCACAGACCGGCCCGCCATGAGCACATGGTCGATGGCCACGGCTGCGAGCGCTGGGTGCTGGCCGACTGGTACGACCATGGCTCTTACCTGCAGTGCGACGCCGGGGGTTGCCGGCTTCAACCGCTCGATCAGGCAAGAAGCGCGACCAGACCTTCAGAGCTTCGATAGGCCGCGCGCCAGATCCGCCTTGATGTCGCTGGCCGCCTCCAGGCCGGCGGCCATCCGCAACAATCCTTCTCCCAGGCCGGCCGCATTGCGTGCTTCCGCTGATAACCGTCCGTGCGTGGTGCTGGCCGGATGCGTAATCGTCGTCTTGGCATCGCCGAGATTCGCGGTAATGGAAATCAGCTGGGTCGCATCGACCACTTTCCACGCCGCTTCGCGCCCGCCTTTCACATCGAACGATACGATCCCGCCGCCCGTTTTTTGCTGGCGTTTCGCCAGTTCGTGTTGTGGATGCGATGCCAGTCCGGGGTAATAGACACGTTCCACTTTCGGATGCTCCTCGAGCCATTGCGCCAGTTCGAGCGCCGTCTGCGAATGCGCGCGCATGCGCAGCCCCAGCGTTTCCAGCCCCTTCAGGATCACCCACGCGTTGAACGGCGACAGAGTCGGGCCGCCGCTGCGCAGAAAACCGTTCAGCCCCTCAAAAATCACTTCGCGGCGACCGAGGACCGCTCCGCCGAGCACCCTGCCCTGGCCATCGAGATATTTGGTCGCCGAGTGGATGACGATGTCGGCCCCCAAGTCGAGCGGCCGCTGCAGGATCGGCGTGCAAAAACAGTTGTCGACCACAAGCAAGGCGCCATGCGCGCGCGCCACTTTCGCCAGCGCGGGAACATCGGAGATCTCCGTTAGCGGATTGGACGGCGTTTCCAGGAACAGCATGCGCGTGTTCGGCCTGATTGCCCGTTCCCACGCGCCGACGTCGGTCGCTGAAACGAAAGTGGTTTCCACGCCAAATCGCTTCAGGATGTTATTGAACAACTGCACGGTTGCGCCAAAGATGCTCTGCGAGGCGACGATGTGCTCGCCCCCCTTCATCAGCCCCATCACGCAGGCCAGAATCGCTGACATACCAGAAGCCGTGGCGATACAGCATTCCGCTCCCTCCATCGCGGCCAAACGCTCCTGCAGGGAAGCGACCGTGGGGTTGGTATAGCGCGAATACACCATGCCGGGGTCTTCGCCGGAAAAACGCGCCGCGGCTTCCGCCGCGTTTTTGAATACGAAGCTCGACGTCAGGTATAGCGCTTCGGAATGCTCGTTGAACTGGCTGCGGTGTATCCCCGCGCGCACGGCGAGCGTCTCGAGTTCCAGTTCATCCCACCTCATTGCCTTGTCCCCGTGCACCGTTGGTTTCGTCATGACAAATAAAAAACCCGCCAAGCTTTTCGCCAAGCGGGTCCGGATTTCGACGCGCGCTTTAGCAGTATTTGTTACGCGCCCGCAAGCTGTCGTCAAATCGGCGCGAAGTCAGCAAATTACTCCGGCCCCTCGAGACTGTCAATCGCGGGGGGCGGCCCTGCCGGGAAGTCTATTCGGTGGTGGCCAGGTTCAGGTCGAGCTGGGTGATGTTGCTTTCGCCCTTGGACAGCTCGTCGTCGTTGCGCTGCGCCTCGACGCCGGCCAGGTATTCCGGGGTGATATCGCCCGTGACGTAGAGCCCGTTGAAGCACGAGGTCTCGAACTGCGTTACGTCCGGATTCACCGAACTCACGTCATCGACCAGCGCATCCAGGTCCTGGTAGATCAGCTTGTCGGCGCCGATCTCGCGCGCTATCTCGTCGTCGCTGCGGCCCGTTGCGATCAATTCGCGGGATGTGGGCATATCGATGCCGTAGACATTGGGAAAGCGCACCGGGGGCGCGGCCGAGGCGAAATACACCTTGCGCGCGCCGGCGTCGCGCGCCATCTGCACGATCTCGCGGCTGGTTGTGCCACGCACGATGGAATCGTCCACCAGCAGGACGTTCCTGTCCTTGAATTCCATGGCGATCGCATTGAGTTTCTGCCTGACCGATTTCCTGCGCACTTCATGTCCCGGCATGATGAAGGTGCGCCCGATATAGCGGTTCTTGATGAAGCCTTCCCGGTAAGGCAGTCCGAGTTTCTCGGCCAGTTCCATCGCCGAGGGGCGGCTGGAATCGGGAATCGGAATCACGACGTCAATGTCGAGGTCGCTATGGTCGCGCCTGATCTTGTCCGCCAGGCTCTTTCCCATGCGCATGCGGGTCTCGTATACCGATATTCCGTCGATGACCGAATCGGGCCGCGCCAGGTAGACGAACTCGAAAATGCAGGGATTGTGCTGCGGATTGGCCGCGCACTGGCGGCTGTAGAAATTGCTTTCCTGGTCGATGAATATCGCCTCGCCCGGCTCGACGTCGCGCACCAGATCGAACCCGAGGGTATCAAGCGCCACGCTTTCCGAGGCGATCAGGTATTCGGTGCCTGTTTCGGTCTTGATCTCACCCACGACGAGCGGGCGGATCCCGTGGGGATCGCGGAACGCCAGCAAGCCGTATCCGGCAATCATCGCGACGACAGCATAGGCGCCGCGACAGCGGCGATGCACGCCGGCGACGGCGCGGAAAATGGCAGGAGGATCGAGTTGATAACCGGTGGCGGCTTCCTGCAGCTCATGCGCCAGCACATTGAGCAGCACTTCCGAATCGGAATTGGTATTGACGTGGCGCTGATCCTGCAAGAACAGGTCGCGCTTCAACTGCTCTGCGTTGGTGAGGTTGCCGTTGTGGCCGAGCACGATGCCGAAAGGCGAATTGACATATAACGGTTGCGCTTCGGCGAACGAAGAAGCCGACCCGGCAGTCGGATAGCGGCAGTGGGCAATGCCCATGTTGCCGACCAGGTGGCGCATGTCACGCGTGCGGAACACGTCCCGCACGAGCCCGCCGCCCTTGTGCATCTGGAACTTGCTGCCGTCCGCAGTCACGATACCCGCTGCATCCTGGCCGCGGTGCTGCAGAACCAACAGCCCGTCATAGAGCAACTGGTTGACCGGTGTCTTGGCTACGACGCCGAGGATTCCACACATCGCTCATTCTCCACGCCCAATTACGCCGGCCCGGCAGCCGGCATTTTGCAGGCGAAAGTATAAGTCATTCGAAGCTCACCCGGCGGGCAATGTCCTCTGGCAGCAAAGGCTTTGCCCACAAGGCCATGGTCTGCAGCGGCTTCGAAAACAGCGCTTTGCGCCAATAAGGCTCGCGCGGTTCAGAGGTCATGCCGCCGACCAGCACCAGCACGACGACGAACAGCAATCCGCGCAGCACGCCGAACACCGCGCCCAGCATCCGGTCTGAAGCGGTCAGTCCCGCCACCTTGACCAGACGTGCCACCAGCACGGACATCAGGCTTAATACAAGCACGCTGACCAGCATCACGGCGATAAAACCGATTGCGTAGCGCAGTCCCTGGTGGGTCCACGAGGAAGGCATCCAGCCTGCAACCACGCCTGCAAACAACCTCGCCAGCCAAAATGCCGCGATCCACGACAAAAGCGACAACACCTCGCGTACCAGGCCGCGCCAGAAGCCGAACCCCACCGAGATCGCAACCACCCCGATCGCAACGAAGTCGAATGCCGTCATCGGCAGCGCGGCTCCTGTCGGGGAATTTCACAGATTGGGATCGACGGCGGAAGATTCAAGAACAAGTTTGGCGTCGACCGGCTGGCGCAGCGTCAGTCCCGTCGGACGACGGCCGCCTCGCCGATGATGAGTTTCATCGATTTCAGGCGATCGCGCGCCTTCTCGGCCGCGTCGCGTGTCGCGTAAGGACCGACACGCACGCGTGTACGGTCTCCACCCGAATTCCTGACGAGTTCGGTATAGGCCTTGAACTTGTTGTCCTGCAATTTCTTTTGTAGCGCCCTGGCGTTGGCGGCGTTGGAGAACGCGCCGAGCTGCACGACGAAGCTTTCGTCGCTCGCTGCGGCATGACTGGGCTGCGCGGGCTTAACCTCATGTTTTTGCACCGGCCTGGGCACCAGTTTGGCTTCGGGTTTCGCTTCGGCCTTGACCTCGGGCTTGGGCGTTTCGCCCTTCGGCGAAGCGGTTTTGGCCTCGACCACGGACGTGGGACCGGGTAAAACGGCTGGAGTCGCTTCCGGCATGCCGGCGACACGCGGCTTTACCGGCGTGGGCGCTGCCCCGGTCGCGGGCGTTGGCGTTTGCGGCGTCGACTGCGGCTTCGGGATGGGGGGAATGGTGATCGCAATGTCCTGGTTCAGCGGCTTGGGCTCGCTGTCGAGAATCATCGGCAGGAAGACGACGATCAGCAGGATCAGGGCTATCGCCCCGACCAACCGTCGGCGCGCACGTTTCTTGAGTTGAAGCTCTTCGTCGCTGATTGTCGCTTTCGCCATGAATTATGCGGGCCGATAAATTGCGCGGACCGGCAGCGGGCTCATTCGCGAGCCTGCAATACCGCGCCCACCGTGAAAAAGGAGCCGAACACCAAAATTTTATCATTTTGTCCGGCCGACCTGATCGCACATTGATAGGCTGCAGCCGGGGAATCGAAGCGCCTGACCGGCGCACGCACCCCGATCGAAGCCAGCGCCTGCTCGATGCGCGGGACATCCGCGCCGCGCAGGCCCGGCAACGGCGCCACCATCCATTCGTCGATCTGGTCTTTCACGGGTTGCGCCACTCCCGTGATGTCCTTGTCCTTGAGCATTGCAAACACGGCGATCGTGCGTCCACCAGCCGGCAGCTCGCGCAGGCTCTCGGACAAACCGCGCGCGGCATGGGGATTGTGGCCGACATCGAGGATCACCATCGGCCTGCCCGGCATGACCTGAAACCGCCCCGGCAAATCGACTTCGACGAGTCCGCGGCGGATGGCGCCCATGTCCACCGGCAGCTTGTCCTTGAGTTGTTCCAGCGCGGCGAGCGCGGTTGCGCCATTGGCGAGTTGATAGGCACCGCGCAGCGCCGGATGGGGCAAGGCGGAACGCTTGCCCTGCGCGCTCCAGTATTGCCAATCGCCACGGCTGGCCTTGTATCCGTAGTCGCGCCCCCGCAGGACCAGCGGCGCGGCAATGGCGGCGGCATGTCCGCTCAGCGCCAACGGTGGATCCTCGTCGCCACAGACAGCGGCTACGCCTGCGCGAAAGATGCCGGCTTTTTCACGGCCGATGCTTTCCCGGTCCGGTCCGAGATAATCCATGTGGTCGAAATCCACGGTGGTCACGACCGTGCAGTCGCCATCGAACACGTTCACTGCGTCCAGCCGTCCGCCCAATCCGACTTCCAGCACCGCAACATCCACTTTTTCGCAAATGAAAATATCCATCGCGGCCAGCGTGCCGAACTCGAAATACGTCAGCGATTGCGGTTCGCGCGCCTGCTCGACGCGCCCGAACGCCTGGGTCAGCGCATCATCGCTGACCTCGCGGCGCGCCACGCGGATGCGCTCGTTGTAGCGCAACAGATGGGGAGAAGAATACAGGCCGACGCGGTAACCGGCGCTCGACAGGATCGCCTCGAGCATGGCGCACACCGAACCCTTACCGTTGGTCCCCCCCACGGTGATGATCGGGAAACCCGGCCCAAGACCCATTCGCTCACGCACTTCGGACACGCGATCCAACCCCATGTCGATGGCAAAGGGATGGATGCGTTCGAGGTAGGCCAGCCAGTCTGCCAGCGACTGCGGCGCAGTGACAGGGTTAACCGACAAGGGATTCAGTCAAACCTGACCACAGCAGCTTCGGCCGTAAGTGTTTCACCTTAAACACACAGGGGAAAACAGAGAAAAACAGATTCGAAGTCTCGCCACTGAAACGGCTCAGAAAACTTTCTGCTGAATTGGCCGATCGACTCAGGTTGAGACTGTCATATCGCATTCGGTCTTCCTCCGCGCACCCCTCAAGGGGGTATTGAAGTGAATCCTCTGCGCCTCTGCGGTGAAAAATTCTTTAAGCCTTAGGCAGCGGGGGAAGGGGCGCGCATCAGCAGCGTGATCAGGCTGACGAGTTTGTCGCGAATCTGGCGGCGGTCGACGATCATGTCGATGGCGCCATGCTCGAGCAGGAATTCGGCGCGCTGGAAGCCTTCCGGCAAGGTCTGGCGCACAGTCTGCTCGATTACGCGGGGACCAGCGAAGCCGATCAACGCATTAGGTTCCGCGATCACCACGTCGCCGAGAAACGCGAAACTCGCCGATACCCCGCCCATGGTCGGGTCGGTCAGCACCGAAATGAACGGAAGCCGCGCGCGGGTCAGTTGCGTGAGTGCCGCCGTGGTCTTCGACATCTGCATAAGCGACATCAGGCCTTCCTGCATGCGCGCGCCGCCGCTCGCGGTAAAGCACACGAATGGCAAATTCTGTTCGCAGCAACTCTGCACGCCACGCACGAAACGTTCTCCGACCACCGAGCCCATCGAACCGCCGAGAAAGCGAAACTCGAACGCAGCCACCACCAGCGGTACGTTCTTGATCGATCCCTGCATGACCACCAGGGCATCGTCTTCCTCGGTTTCCGCCTTCGCCTGCTCAAGGCGTTCGGTGTAACGCCTGCTATCGACAAACTTGAGGAAATCGACCGGTTCGACTTCGGCACCGATCTCAAACTGGCCTTCCGGGTCGAGGGTCAGATCAATGCGTTCGCGCGCGGTGAGCCGGTTGTGATGACCGCACTTCGGGCAGACGTTCAGGTTCTTGTCGAGGTCGGCGCGATACAGCACCGTTTCGCAGATTTCGCACTTGCTCCACAGGCCCTCGGGCACGGCCTTCTTGACGGCACCCGCAGTGCGCTTGATTTTCGGTGGAAGCAGTTTCTGCAACCAGCTCATCCCGGTGTCCTCATTGGGTGGCGAACGCACGGCAACCGGCGCATTCCGGCGCTTATGCCGTGTCCTGCATCAGGCGTTACGGCCATCAGCGCTCGTCCATTGCCCGGCGGATACCGCCGACCAGGGTGGACAGATTTCCGATTAACTGGTCGGGCTTCGATGATTCTATCTCCTGGACCAGCCGGCTGCCGATGACCACGGCGTCGGATATAGACGCGATCGCCTTGGCCGTCTGCGCATCTCGAATGCCGAAGCCCACTCCGATCGGCAGTTTGATGTGGGAACGGATCTGCGGCAGCTTCGCCCCCACTTCCTTGAGATCGATGTTGGCCGCGCCGGTCACGCCCTTTAACGAGACGTAATAGATGTAGCCGCTTGCCATGCGGCCGACCTGTTCGATGCGCCTGTCTTCCGACGTCGGCGACAACAGGAAAATAGAATCGATGCCACACTTTTTCAGCAGGCCGACGAGGTCCTTGCTCTCCTCCGGGGGATAATCGACCACGAGCACGCCATCCACTCCGGCCGCCTGCGCCGACGCGGCGAATGTCACATAGCCCATGGCCTCGATCGGATTCGCATAGCCCATCAACACTACCGGGGTCGTCGTGTCCGATGTGCGGAATTCGCGCACGAAGCCGAGTACGTCCTTCAATCCGACATTGTGCTTGAGTGCGCGCTCACTCGAGCGCTGGATGATCGGGCCGTCGGCCATCGGATCGGAAAACGGCACGCCCAGTTCGAGAATGTCCGCGCCGGCCGAGACCAACGCGCGCATGATCGGCACGGTCATGGCGGGCGCCGGATCGCCGGCGGTGACAAAGGGAATCAGCGCCTGCTTTTTCTGCGACTGCAGTTTCTTGAAGGTTTCGGCGATGCGGGACATGTCTTAGGGACGAGGGGCGAGGAATGGGGGACGAGAGGAAATCATCTGCCCGCGCTTACAGCTTCAAACCAGAACGTTCGGCGACGGTATTCATGTCCTTGTCGCCGCGGCCCGAGAGATTGACCAGCAAAACCTTATCGCCGGTCAGCGTGGGGGCCAACTTCATGGCATGCGCGACGGCATGTGCCGATTCGAGCGCAGGCATGATGCCTTCCATGCGTGTTAGCGTATGGAAGGCGTTGAGCGCCTCGTCGTCGGTAATGGCAACGTATTCGGCGCGTCCCGAATCCTTCAGCCAGGAATGCTCCGGACCCACGCCGGGATAATCCAGGCCCGCCGAGATCGAATGCGTTTCGATTATCTGGCCGTTTTCGTCCTGGATCAGGTAGGTGCGATTGCCGTGCAATACGCCCGGCTTGCCCGCGCACAGCGTTGCCGCGTGCTTGCCCGAAGCCAGACCGAGGCCGCCGGCTTCCACGCCGATCAGGCGTACGTCCTTGTCTTCGATGTAGGGATAAAAGGCACCGATCGCGTTCGACCCGCCGCCGACACAGGCGAGGATGGCATCAGGCTGGCGTCCAATCACTTCCGGCATCTGCGTGCGCAACTCGCGCCCGACGACCGAATTGAAATCGCGGACCATCATCGGATACGGGTGCGGACCGGCGACCGTACCGATGATGTAGAACGTGTTCTCGACGTTGGTGACCCAGTCGCGCATCGCTTCGTTTAGCGCATCCTTCAGGGTCTTCGAACCGCTTTCCACCGGAACCACGGTCGCGCCCAGCAGCTTCATGCGGAACACGTTCATCGACTGGCGCTTGATGTCTTCCGAACCCATGTAGACGACACACTCCATGCCGAAGCGCGCAGCCACGGTGGCTGAAGCCACGCCGTGCTGGCCGGCGCCGGTCTCGGCGATGATGCGCTTCTTGCCCATGCGCCGCGCGAGCAGCGCCTGGCCGATGGTGTTGTTGATCTTGTGCGCGCCGGTATGGTTCAGGTCTTCGCGCTTCAGCCAGATCTGCGCGCCGCCGCAGTGTTGCGACAGGCGTTTGGCGTGATAGACCGGGCTGGGACGGCCGACATAGTGTTTAAGCTCGGAGGCGAACTCCGCAATGAACGCAGGATCCTTGCGCATCTGATCGTACTGTGTGCGCAGTTCGTCGAGCGCGTGCATCAGTGTCTCGGCGACGAACACGCCGCCGTAGGGCCCGAAGTGACCTTGCTCGTCGGGAAGGTTGTAGGCCTTTAAAGCCTCATACATCTGCATTTCTCGCTCCTCGGATGAAAGCGGCTATCCTGGCCGCGTCCTTTATGCCTTTAGTCGCCTCGACCCCGCTGCTAACGTCGACCGCCCAGGGTCGCACGCGGCGTATCGCGTCTGCGACATTGTCTTGATGCAGGCCGCCCGCAAGTATCAGCGGCAGGGGAAATTGTTGCGGGATCAGCGCCCAATCGAAAGTGGATCCCGTCCCGCCATAGCTGCCAGCCACGAATGCGTCGAGCAGCAGACCTTTCGCGGTCCGGTAATCGCGCGCGTATTGTAACAAATCCACCCCCGGACGGACCTTGACCGCCTTGATGTAAGGCATGTCGAAACTTTCGCAGAATTCCCGGCTTTCGTCGCCGTGAAACTGCAAAAGTTGCGGCTTGACTTCGGCGACCACGCGTTTCACGTCATCCGGCCGGGCGTCGACGAACAACGCCACGGGGGTGACGAAAGGCGGCAACGCGTCCACCACACGGCGCGCGATGTCGTGCGGCACGATGCGCGGACTCCTGTCATGGAAAATCAAACCGATCGCATGCGCGCCGGCATGCGCCGCGACAAGCGCATCTTCCACGCGGGTAATTCCACAGATCTTGACGGCGGTGGCCATGACGGTCTCTTCCGGTTCAGGCGCCTGCGAGTATGGCATCCTCGATGGATTCGACGTCCGGCTGCGGCGGCAACGCCCAAACCGGGTCGTAGTCCACGCCGGAGAGGTAAAGCCCCGCCGGAGAAAAAGTGGGCGCCGCGCGCGTGCGGTCCCGACTTTGCAGCAATTCGTCGAGCCATGTGGAAGGCTGCCGGCCGCAGCCGACATACACCAGGCTGCCGATGATGTTGCGCACCATGTGCTGCAGGAAAGCGTCCGCGGAAAATTCGAAACGGATCATTTCGCCGCGGCGGGCCATGTTTAATTCCTTGAGGACTTTCACCGGCGTCTTGGCCTGGCATTCGGCAGCGCGGAATGCGCTGAAATCGTGTTCACCGATCAGGCAGCGCGATGCCCGGTGCATGGCATCGATATCAAGTGCCTGGTGAAACCAGCCCACACGCTGATGCAGTAATCCCGGCCGTTGCGGCCGGCTAAGCAGCCAATAAATGTAACGCCGGCCGGTGGCGGAGAAGCGCGCGTGAAATTCTTGCGGCACGGACTTGGCCCAGGTCACCGCCACCCCTTCCGGCAGCAACGCGTTTGTCCCCCGCGTCCAGGCGCTGAGCGGCCTATGCGCCGTCGTATCGAAATGCACCACCTGAGCCAGCGCGTGAACGCCGGCATCGGTGCGGCCCGCGCAGGAACTGACCACCGATTCGCTGGCGACCCCCGTAAGCGCCGCGTCAAGGGCGTCCTGAACGCCGCAAGCCTGCGGCTGGCTTTGCCAGCCGCAAAATGCGCTGCCGTTGTATTCCACGCCGAGGACGATTCGCAAGCCAGGCTCCGCAACAGACCGAACCGCAGCATGGGGCCGGCGGTTTCATGAAGGGGGATTGTGCAGCAAGCGGCGGCGGCGTCAAACCTGACCGCCGGTCCAGCGATCAGGTATCCAGGCTGGAAAGGACCGACTGCGCTGCGGTTTTCTGCTCGGCGTCGCCTTCCTGCAAAACTTCCTTGAGGATTTCTCGCGCGCCGTCCTTGTCGCCCATCTCCTGATAGGCCTTGGCGAGGTCGAACTTGGTCTGCACGTCATACCAGTGGTCGTCCTTGCCGGTCGGCGATAGGGCCGGCGTCGTTTCCGTGCCAAGATCGAGGCTGATGCCCGACAAATCGATTTCCGGCGCTGCCGAACTGCTTTTTAGGCGCGGCTCGGCCGGGGCATCCAGCGACCATCCGCTCATGTCGAAATCCAGGCCGCCGCTGGCCGGTTCTGCCGCGGCTGCTCCGGCGTCGGCCGGAGCGGATGAAGTCAGCGAGTTCAGGTCGATGTCGAAATCAAGCCCGGCGGACCTGGCCCTGCGCGGGGCCAGCTCGTCGGCGGAAACGCCTGCGGCAGGCAGATCGACATTGAAGTCCATCGCCGCCGGCCCCATGGAAACCGTGGCGTCGTGCGCCGGTCCAGCGGCAGGGTCGATGATCTGGGTGCTATCAAAGCTGCTGTCGCCCAGATCGATATCGGTCGTGGTGGCTTGCGAATCCTCCGAACCGATATTGAAGTCGACGTTTTCGGCGGCAGCAGAGGCTGCCGCTGCGGCGCCTGCGGTTGCCGCAGCGCCCGCGGCAGATCTACCTGCTGCGTAGCGCGAGTTATCCGGGTCGACCTGATAGCCCAGCGCAATCGCCTGATCCCAGATTTCGCCCGCGCCTCCGCTGGCCTGTTGCAGATCGCGCGCCACCTTCTCGAAAGACTTGGCGTCCTTGCGATTGGCGTAAATCTGGAGCAGCTTTAAATAGATTTCATGGCGCTGCGGTGAACGCTCGAGCGCTTCCTTGAGCAACTCTTCAGCTTGGGCATCCCTGCCGTAGGCGAGGAATATTTCGGCTTCTGCAACCGAATCGACTTCGTCGGAAGACGCGCTCTGCGCGGCGGCGGGGCTGATTGCTACGGTGCTATTGGGACTGAATGCCGCAGTGTTTCCCGATGCCTCGGAAAATGCCCTCGCAGGGCCAGATTCTTCCGCGTCGGACTTCGATTCGCGCCGGCGCTTCACTGCCCGCACAGCCAGCGCGCCGATGATGATCAGCACGCCGATCGCCGCGCCGAGGTAAGCAGGCTGGTCGAGCACCTGGTTCATCAGGCTGGGCTCGGGAAGGGGGGCTGTCTTGGCGGGCGCCGGCTTCGGCTGCACCGGTACGGGCTGAGAAGGCGCAGGGGCACTCTCGCTCTTTGGCGGCGCCGGCGCAGGCGCGGGAGTCGGAACCGGGGTTGCTGGTTTTACTTCGGGCGCTGGCGGAGCGGGCGGCGCCGGGGTCACGGGCGCGGCAGCCTGCGGGGCAGGTTTCGGGGCAGGTGGTTGTGGCGGCGCGGCCGCGGGCTTTTGCAGATCCGCCATGCCCTTGTTCTTCATTTCCAGCAGGGACTGCAGATCCTTGATCTGCTTTTCCAGCTTGGCTACGCGATCGCTGGATTCCTTGACTGCCTTGTCGCGTGCCACGACTTCTTCTTCCAGTGCGTGAACGCGTGCCCCGGACTTGGCGTCACCGCCCGCCGCGGCGACGGCGGCCGGCTCATTCTTCGACAGTTTCAGGACTTCCTTCGGCGCCACATTGGCGGCAGCCGCTTTGTCCTCGACGGCTGCGCCCACTTTCCCGGAAGCGGCCTGCTGCCCCGGCTGTTCCGCTGGGGTGGCCTGGCCAGCAGAGGCGGCCAGCTGGTCGCGGTAAGCGCGCCAATCACGTGCCTGCAGCTTCACTTCCTTCCTGGCGTCCGCATCGCTGAGTCCGGCGAACTGGTCGGCGGTCGGCAACTGAAGAATCTTGCCGGTCTTCAACCGGTTCATGTTCTTGCCGGAAAAAGCTTCCGGATTGTTCTGCACCAGCAGCACGAGCATCTGCTCGAGGCTCACTTCGGAGGGCTTGGTCGCGCTCGCGATCTTGCCCAGCGTATCGCCACTCTTGACCGGGCCGTACGCGTCGGCGGCGTGAGTGGCGCCCGGCAACGAGCTGCCTTCGCCAAGCAGCGTCGGCTGGGTGCCCCCAATAGTTTCCACCGGGGCAGCGGGCTTGACTTCATTCTGGGCAGGCGCTTGTGGAGCAGTCTCGGTTGCAGCGGGGGCGGCAGGTTCTTCGGTTTTGGCGGGTTCGGGCTTGGCGGCTTCAGCAGCCGGAACCGGTTCAGGCTTGGGCTGCGGAGGGGTCGGGGCTGCCCGCACTTCGACTTCGGCAGCCTTCTTCTTTTCGCGTTCCGCCATGACGGAGGGCGGATCGAGAAGTGCCGTGAACTCCCTGCTGATCCGGCCAGAAGACCAGGACAGATCAATGAGCAAGTCGACAAACGGTTCGGTAACGGGCTGGCTTGACGTAAGCCGCACATAGGGTTCGCCGCTGGCGCGTTTTTCAATACTGACCTTGACACCGGCGACCAGGGGCGAATAGGACAGGCCCGCATGCTCGAATGCCTCTGCGCCCGCCAGACGCACGGCGAGCGAACCGATCTCATTCTTTTCGGCAACGAGTTCGACTTCCGCCTTGAGCGGTTCGCCGAGTGCCGACATGACGTTAAGCTTGCCGAGACCTGCCGCGTGCGAAACCGCGCAGATCGACAGCAAGGACGCGGCGACTATCCACGCGCGAAGAGACGTGATGCCCAAAGCGCCCACCCTGATCGTTTTTTGTTTGAGGTAATTAAAATAACATCATGGATTTAGAGATGCAAGCTCATCTTTCGCCTCACATTCTCCGCCAAGCCCGGTCTTTTTAAGGTCTTACGCCAGCAAAACCCGCTTCCCCCGCCTAGCGCTCCAGCAGAATTCGCAGCATCCGGCGCAGCGGCTCCGCCGCCCCCCACAACAACTGGTCGCCCACTGTAAAGGCGGTCAGATAGTCGCCACCCATGGGCAATTTGCGCAGCCGGCCTATCGGTACGGCGAGGGTGCCGGTGACCGTGACCGGCGTCAACTCCCTTACGGTCGCTTCCTTCCGGCTCGGGATCACTTTTACCCATGGGTTTGCAGCCGCCAGAATGTCTTCGATCTCGCTAATCGGCAGATCACGCTTGAGCTTGATCGTGAGGGCCTGGCTGTGGCAGCGCATGGCGCCGATGCGCACACAAACGCCATCCATCGGAATCGGATTTGCCTCGCGTCCGAGTATCTTGTTCCCTTCGGCCTGCGCCTTCCATTCCTCTTTGCTCTGGCCGTTGCCGAGATCCTTGTCTATCCAGGGGATCAGGCTGCCCGCCAGCGGCACGCCGAAATGTTCGGTTGGCAACGCGCCGCCGCGCTGCGACTCGGACACTTTCCGGTCGATCTCGAGGATCGATGAAACCGGATCGTCCAGCAGGGACTTCACGGCGCCGTGTAGTGCACCCATCTGCGCCAAGAGCTCGCGCATGTTCTGCGCGCCCGCGCCCGATGCAGCCTGGTAAGTCATCGCCGTGACCCATTCCACGAGGCCGGCCTTGAACAGGCCGTGCATGCCCATCAGCATGAGGCTCACCGTGCAGTTGCCGCCGATGAAATTCTTTCCGCCTTGCTTGAGCGCAGCGTCGATGACATCGCGATTGACCGGGTCGAGGATGATCACTGCGTCCTTTTGCATGCGCAGCGCGGAAGCCGCATCAATCCAGTATCCGGTCCAGCCCGTGGCGCGCAATTTCGGATAAATCTCGTTGGTGTAGTCGCCGCCCTGGGCTGAGACGATGATGTCCATCGCCTTGAGTTCCGCGATGTCGCGCGCATCCTTCAGCGCGGCCACGTCCTTTCCGATCGCCGGACCTTTGCCGCCGATCTGCGAAGTCGTGAAGAACACCGGATCGACGTGGTCGAAATCGCCCTCCTGCTGCATGCGCTGCATCAATACGGATCCGACCATGCCCCGCCAACCTACCAAACCGACTCGTCTCATCTCAATCCCCAAATTTCAGTGAACGGTAATCGGTAAACGGTGAACAGAAAAACCCGGCCCGGGCTTCGAACCGTTCACCGTTTGCCGTTCCCTGTTCACGCGTGTAACGCCGTCACGACTGCTTCACCCATTTCTTCGGTGCCGACCTTTTTCATGCCTGCTTCATGAATATCGGCGGTACGCAGGCCTTGCCTGAGCACCCGCTTGACCGCTGACTCGATGCGCGAGGCGGCGGCTTCTTCACCGAAGGTATAACGCATCATCATCGCGGTGGACAAAATGGTCGCCAGCGGATTGGCGACATCTCGTCCGGCGATGTCCGGCGCCGAACCATGGATCGGTTCGTACAGCCCCTTGTTGCCTGCATTCAGCGATGCGGACGGCAGCATGCCGATCGAGCCCGTCAGCATGGACGCTTCGTCGGACAGGATGTCGCCGAACATGTTGCCGGTCAGGATGACATCGAACTGCTTGGGCGCGCGCACCAGCTGCATGGCCGCATTGTCCACGTACATGTGCAACAGCTCGACATCGGGATAATCCTTCGCGACTTCGATGACGACCTCACGCCAAAGGATGCTCGTGTCGAGCACGTTGGCCTTGTCCACCGAGCACAATTTGTGGCTGCGCTTGCGCGCAATGCCGAAACCGACGTGCGCGATGCGGCGGATTTCCGACTCGCTGTATCGCATCGTGTCGAAGCCTTCGCGCTCGCCGCTGTCGGTCTTGCGGGTGCCGCGCGGCTGCCCGAAGTAGATGTCTCCCGTCAGTTCGCGCAGAATCATGATGTCGAGTCCGGCGACGATCTCGGTTTTAAGCGATGAAGCATTGGCGAGTTCTTCGTACAACAGCGCCGGGCGCAGGTTCGCGAACAACCCGAGCTCCTTGCGAATGCGCAGCAAACCCTGCTCCGGACGCATCGGCCGCGGCAGCGTGTCGTACTTCGGGCCGCCGACCGCGCCCAGCAGCACGGCGTCCGACGCTTTGGCGAGCGCCAGCGTCTTCGGCGGCAGCGGATCCTGGGCGGCGTCATAGCCCGCGCCACCAATCGGTGCCTCGTCCATTTCGATGTTCAGGCCGTCTCGCGCCAGGCTCTTCAGCACCTTCACCGCCTGCTTGACGATTTCCGGACCGATCCCGTCGCCGGGCAATACTGCGATTTTCATTTTTCGTTCTCTCAAAAAAACAACCGGGGCATCCTCTGCCCCGGCCAGTGTTTGCAATTGTAATGCGTCAACTGAACAGCCAGGGTTGCTCGAGGCGGCGTTTAGTCTCGAACGTTTTTATCTCGTCGGCACGCTGCAGCGTGATCCCGATCTCGTCGAGGCCGTTCAGCAGGCTGTGCTTGCGGAATTCGTCCACCTCAAAGCTGAACACCTGGCTGCCGTCGGCATAGGCAACCGCCTGCGCAGCGAGGTCGACCACCAGCCGGAATCCGGGAAATGCCGCGACGTCGTGAAACATCCGGTCCACCTCGGTTTCCGGCAACACGATCGGCAAGAGGCCGTTCTTGAAACAGTTGTTGTAGAAAATGTCGGCGTAACTCGGCGCGATCAGCGCGCGGAAACCGTAGTCGCCCAACGCCCAGGGCGCATGCTCCCGCGACGAGCCACAACCGAAATTCTTGCGCGCCAACAGGATGTTTGCGCCCTTGTAGCGCGGCTGGTTCAACACGAAATCCGGATTGGACTTGCGCGTGCTGTTGTCCATGCCCGGCTCGCCATGATCGAGATAGCGCCACGCATCGAACAGGTTGACGCCAAAACCGGAGCGCTTGATCGACTTCAGGAACTGTTTCGGAATGATCGCGTCAGTGTCGACATTGGCCCGATCCAGCGGCGCAACCAGTCCTTCCAGGCGGGTAAATTTCTGCACGGCGCGCCTATAGGTCCGCGCGCACGTCGACGAAACGGCCGGCGATCGCCGCCCCCGCAGCCATCGCCGGGCTGACGAGGTGCGTGCGTCCGCCCGCCCCTTGGCGTCCCTCGAAATTGCGGTTCGATGTCGATGCACAACGTTCGCCCGGTTCGAGGCGGTCATCATTCATCGCCAGGCACATCGAACAGCCGGGCTGGCGCCACTCGAAGCCGGCGGCGACGAAGATCTTGTCGAGTCCTTCTTTTTCCGCCTGCACCTTGACCAGGCCGGAGCCCGGCACGACCATCGCGAGCCGCACGTTCGAAGCGACGCGGCGCCCGCGCACGACATGGGCAGCCGCGCGCAAGTCTTCGATGCGCGAGTTCGTACAGGAACCGATGAACACCTTGTCGATGCGGATGTCGGTGATCTGTGTGTTCGGCTTCAGTCCCATGTAGGTCAGCGCACGCTCCATGCCTTCGCGCTTGGTTTCATCCTTTTCCTTGTCCGGATCGGGCACGCGACCGTCGACCGGCACGACCATTTCCGGTGACGTCCCCCAGGTGACCTGCGGCTTGATCTCGCGCGCGTCCAGCCGCACGACGAAATCGAAGCGGGCCTGCTCGTCGCTTTTCAGCGTGAGCCAGTAGGCCGCTGCCTTGTCCCAAAGGTCGCCCTTCGGTGCAAAGGTGCGCCCCCGCAAATATTCGATGGTTGTGTCGTCAACAGCGACCATGCCGGCCCGCGCGCCGGCCTCGATGGCCATGTTGCAAAGGGTCATGCGGCCTTCCATCGACAGTGCACGGATTGCGCTGCCGCCGAATTCGACGGCGTAGCCGGTGCCGCCGGCCGTTCCGATCTTGCCGATCACCGCCAGCGCAACGTCTTTCGCGGTAATGCCGCGACCCAACGGGCCGTCGACCGCGATCAGCATGTTTTTCATTTTCTTCTGCACCAGGCACTGTGTGGCGAGCACATGCTCGACCTCGGAAGTGCCGATGCCGTGCGCCAGGCAGCCGAATGCGCCGTGCGTGCTGGTATGCGAATCGCCGCAGACGACGGTCATGCCTGGAAGTGTGGCGCCCTGCTCCGGCCCGATCACGTGCACGATGCCCTGGCGCTTGTCGAGGAAGGGGAAATAAGCCTTGGCGCCGAATTCCTTGATGTTCGCATCCAGGGTCTCGACCTGCAGGCGCGAGATCGGATCCTTGATGCCCTGCTCCCAATGCTGGGTCGGCGTGTTGTGGTCGGCCGTCGCGACGACCGAATCGATGCGCCAGGGCTTGCGACCTGCGAGCTTCAGCCCCTCGAAAGCCTGCGGGCTGGTGACTTCATGCACCAGGTGGCGGTCGATGTAGATCAGCGCGGTGCCGTCAGGTTCCTGACGCACCAGGTGGCTGGACCACAATTTGTCGTAGAGCGTTTGCGGATTCATGGGATGACTCGAAACGAACGGAAATTATGACACAAGCCGCATGCCGCACGGCAGTGCCTGCACACTAGGAACCGGGTCGGACCGGCAGGGAAACCGGCTTCGACGCCACCACGATCAGCGCGAGCAGCGCCGCGATAGCGGCAAAAGTGAAAGTCCATTCGGACCCCAGGGTCTCCCAGGAGTAACCGGCCATCAACGTCCCCAAGGTGCCGCCCAATCCATATCCCAGGCTGGTGTAGATCGCCTGGCCGCGTGCCTGATTACGGCCACGAAATATCTGGTGCATCATCGCCACGCCCGCCGAGTGGAACGCGCCGAAGGTGATGGCGTGCAATAACTGCGCCGCCAGCAGGATCGGCAACGACCCAACCCCCCAGGCGATCATCAGGAGGCGCACGAAGGCGCAGCCGAAACTGAACAACAGGATCTGGTTCAGGGTGTACGCGCGCATCAACCGCGGCAGCAGCATGAATAGCCCGATTTCCGCGAGCACGCCGAACGACCACAGCCAGCCGACGGCTTTCTTCGTATAGCCCGCCTCGACAAGGTGGATCGAATAAAAGGCGTTGTAGGGGCCGTGGGCGACCTGCATGAGGAAAAAGCCGGCCATCAATGCGATGACTTCGGGGCGCTTGACGATGCTCAGGATGGACGCGTGTTCCGCGTGATGGGACGGTTCGCGGTCGCGCGGCAGCAGAAACGTGCTGGTCGCCATGAGCACCAGTAGCGTGAGCACCATGGGCGCAAGCGCGCCGATGCCGAAAAAATCGAGCGTATAGCCGCCGGCAACCACCACTGCGACGAAGCCGACCGAGCCCCACAGCCTCACGCGCCCATAGGCGCCGACCCTTGATCCGACCAGGCTCAACGTGGCGGATTCAGCGAGCGGCAACACCCCGCACCAGAACACGTTCAGCAACAGCAACGCCGCGAACATCCAGACAAAGCCGCGATTGAAGAACACGGCAACGAACATTACTGTCGTGCCCACCGCCGTCAGCCGGATCAATTGCCCGCGGGCGCGGTAGTGATCGGACAGCCAACCCCAGAGATTCGGCCCAAATATCCGTGCCACCGGATTGACCGCCAGCAGCATGCCGATTTCCGCTGCGGAATAGCCCAGGGATTTGAGATAGAGCGCGAAATACGGCGCGAATGCGCCGATGAAGGCGAAATAGCAGAAATAGAAGCCCGACAGCCTTTGATAGAAAGAACCGCGCACCATGGCCGTCGCTAGTCAGCGCTACGTTCGGCTTCGCGGTCCTGCCACCAGCGCCATGCCAGCCAGCCCCACACAGTCAAAAGCCCAATCCAGGCCAACAAGGAAACGAATCCGGCGATGCCGGTATCCCGGTGCAGTACGTGCCAGCGCGAGAAAATCTCGGTCCAGTCGTGCTCGCCGTTGCCCACCAGCGGCAACACCTGCTCGCGCGCGTCCGCCATGTAGCGGGCGATGTTCCAGCAATTCTCGAACAGTCAGGCCAGGCACAGGGCAAACGACAGCGTTTCGCGCCGCCACCAGAAGCTTGCCGTTGCGACGATCGGAAACACCAGTTGGCCGAGGGTGCCGCCGTAAACCGTGATGCGGCTTCCGAACAGCAATCCGAAAAACGGATGGCCGGCTTCGTGGAACGCGAGATTGGCACTGTCCAACACATAGACCCAGCGCTCTCCCGTATTGGCGAGATAGCAGACACCTGCGACCAGCAGCGACGCGGCAATAAAAACAGTCGCTCCGACGGGACGCCATTCCTGCTCGTTGACTTCAACTACGCGTTCCAGCCAACTCATGCAGGCTCAGCCACCTTTGCAGACGCCGAGTGCAGCAAGGTAACGATATCGGAGGGACGTTTGGCCACACAGTAGGACCATTCGCCATAACTTCCCTCCGCATTGACCGCATTGACCCACCGCTGCGCGGCGGCACACTTCACATCCTCTAGCTCGTCAAAACCTTTGGTCTCCAAAATTACCGCGCGCTGCGAGTCACCTCGGAGGAGGACGATAAAATCAGGTAAATAATCGTGTCCTTCTCCGTTATGCAGATAAGGAATGGCAAAGCCCAATCCCGCGTTCTTCACGAAAGCCGCGGTGACCGGATGAGTATCGATTAGATACGCAGCCGACTGCTCCCACTTTCGGGTATCCGCGACGACGTAGTTGACGTGACTGCGCACTACTTCCCGCGCGTCACGGCTCGTCCAGAAATCCACCTCCGAGGTCGAGCCGGGTCCGCGACGAGCCTCATACTGTGGAAATTCTGGCGCCTCCCCTTGAGTCGTATCCGGCTGAATGGCATCGATCAGCCGCTCCGCCACCCACCCATAGTAAGGCGCGAGGAACAGATCTCGAATATCGGCCGGCGGCAAGACCTCTACTTTTCGCTTCAAGTATTCGTCTATGATCGCCGTCATCTGGGGGAACAGAGCATGAGCCGGAACGGCGCAGCGATTGCTGCGGATCGCATCGTTCGTCAGCGTTCGCGCCAAATCGAAGACCAGTTCCTGCACGCGCCGACTGGCCCGATAGGGTTCAAGCGTAACTCGAACAGCCCTGCTCGAGCCCGCAAGAGAAGGCCGGCCCTGGTTGTTCGGAAGCAGGCGTCCCATCTCGACTTCGGGCGGAATCTTCCCCGGGTCCAGCGTCAGTTTGGGCACGCTCTCCCAGTTCACAAACACTCGGTTGCGAATCGCCTGCGTATAGCCCTCGACGCGCGGAAACCGAATTTCGTATTCTGATTTCGCGGGAAGCGCGCGCACGTGCCAGCGTTTCACCGGTTCCGGCGGCGGCCCAACCGGGTTGGCCTTGAATGGAATAATCTGGAACGGCACGCCGAAAATCTTCGCGGTCTCCTCAGAGAACTTGCCGTCGCTTAGCTCGTACCGCGTGCGTCGCAGACCGCGACCGACCACCTGCTCGCACAGCAATTGCGACATGAAAGGACGCAGCCCAACGATATGGGTCACCGTATTGCAGTCCCAGCCTTCGGTCAGCATGCCCACGCTAACGATGCAGCGTATGTCACGCCCCGGCGGATGCAGCGGGCGATTCAACTTCTCCGCTAGCTTCGCAAAGTCCTCGGGATGAATCGCTCGGCCTTGACTGTCCATGGGCCAGTTCGTCTTGCCCACGGTATCCAGCGTGAAACGCATCCAGCGGGATTCATCGGATTTCGCTTCTCCCGTATCGGTCTCGGCAACCACTTTCGAATCCACGCGTATCGTATTGACGGTGCCGTTCGTGTTCCGAAAAAACTCCATCTTCGCGGGCGGGATGCCGGGCGGTGGGCGATCGTCCGCCAGCCACTCGTAGATCACCTTCGCGATCTGCGTGTTCTTGCACACCAGGATGAACACCGGCGGGCGAGAATCTTCCGGATCGCCGGCGCGTCGCCGCCACTCCTCCTCCCAAAGCCCGGCCAGCATGGCGATCGGATGGTGGGCGTACTTCAATATCGCTTCCGGTTTCGGTGCGGCTTTCTTGCCGCCGCGCTCGCTGGGCGTCAGCTGCGGCAAAATCCATTGCCAGATGTTGAAATAGCCGGGGATCGATGCGCCGGTCGTGTCGCGCACTGCAAGTTGCGGGATTTTCACCAATCCGGATTCGATCGCATCGATCAGCCCGAAGTCGCTGACCACCCACGGAAACGGGCGATTCGCATCCTGCCCCACGCGGCCGAGGTAATACGGCGTCGCCGAGAAATCCGCGCAGAAGTTGATTCCGCGCAGCTTGTGGATTTTGTCCAGTCCGTCGATCCAGACCGTCGCCTCCTTGAAGAAGTCCTCGGCTTCTTCGTCCTCGCCAAACAAGTCTTCTTCGCCCTCCTCCGGCTCCTCGCGGCGAATGCGGTACGCATGATGCGCTTCGTCATTCAGAACCAGAATATTGCGCTTTCCGCCCACCTCCCGACCGAGTACGCGCTCCACCAGCGCAGTATCGCTTTCGACATAGCGCGTAGATTCGACTTTCACCTTGATGAGGTTTCCTTGCCGGTCACGGACTTCCTCAAGTACCTGAAGCAGCCCCGCCGCAATTTGCCGCTCGAAGTCGTCGCGTTTCAGATAGCGTGTGCCTCGCGCCGTGGTCGTCTTATCGCCGATGGTGATGGTCTCCACCCGGCGTTCGGCCTTGCCTGCGCGAACGACCTTCGCGCTCACGCCCCCCGGCTGTGGCACCTGCGGTTCGAACACATGCCAGTTAGTCACGATCACCCGGCCCTGGCTGAGCAGCGGCATCAAATGCGGCGGCACAAGATCGCGAGTTCGATACAGGCTGGCTTCCCCCTGTTCGGGATCAAGCTCGCGCAGCCGGTCGCGTATCGTCACGTTCGGACAGATAAGCAACACGACATCCGAGAACCGCGCGTCGCTCCGGTCGTTGATCTTGTTCAGGATGCTCCACGCAGCAAGCATCGCCATCACTGTCGACTTGCCGCTCCCAGTCGCCATCTTGCACGCGTAGCGCAGAAAACCGGCGTACCCCTGTGCCTTCTTGTCGTCCGACGGTTCATCGCGCGGGGTATCGATACCCTGTCGGAAATCGGCGCGCGATTCGGATAGAAAAATGATCGTCTCGGCCGCTTCACGCTGCGCGAAAAAGAGCGGCTGCCGACGGCCCTCCCGTTCCCAGTAGCGCAGCAATTCCACCGTCGTACGCGAAGCGCCTGGGTACCCCTGTGCGCGCCACGCGGCCAGACGCTCTCGGATGCGCGTGACGAGCTTCAACTCGATCATCGTGCCGACGTCGCTCGCGCGAGCAGGATCGAGTGGCGCACGCGGATCGCGGTAGAAGTAATGTGCGAAGCGCCGGCCCGCACGCCGCTCCGGCATCTCGCCTTCGACGATCCACCAATACTCGCGCGGTTCCTCGAAGGGCGAGTTGAGGATCGGCTCGGTGACTTCGAAGTCGTTCACAGATTAAAAGCCCGTTGAATTGCGTTCAGTATTTCCGTGACCTCCGGATGAACTTCATCCGGTCGCATTAATGCTGCAATCTCGTGGTATCGCGTGTAGGGAATCCCGTGCAGGCCCGCCGCGTCGAGGGCTGGCGGAATGAGTTCCGTGCGTGCCTTGGTGTTATTCAAAAACACATGATCCCCCATCGGTTCGCTCAGCACTGCGGGCGGAAGATTTTGCTTCAAGTAATGGTCGAGATCGGCTAAATGCTTTTCGGCCGCTTGCTCCCCAACCTGCTGGGCAACATATCGAGCAAGGGCTTGCGGATGCACGAGGTAGCTCTCAATCTCGTAACGGCGCCAGCGTACCCGTTGGAGTCCTTGACCCGTTATCGCGGTAACAGGAACGTTTGGGTTTGCATCCCCGTCAAGCAGCGTCAAACCAGGCAAATCAGTTCGGACGAGCAAAAGCGCCTTATAGTGATC
>JAYVMZ010000064.1:0-4167 GCA_043758735.1 Betaproteobacteria bacterium | reverse complement strand
GCACCGGCTCCCAATACCGCCTTGGTTCGCGCCATGACTTGCTCCGCAACGGGAATGAGCGGATCATGGCAGAAATCTATCTAAACGAACAGTATTGGGACCTAACCCCTTTTCTGCTACCTACCCCCTTTTCTGCTACGTTACTTCGGCAACAGCGTGCCGTCCGGCTTGACGCGAGCCGCGACCTCATCGCCGGAATTGAGCGCCGTAATTTCGTCGCCAAGGATGTTCACGGCTTCGTTCAACAGGAAATCGTCAGCGCTCTTGCGAGTTTTTTCAGCTGCCAGTTCATTGGCGAAATTTCGTTCGCCAGGCTGCAGGCCATCGTCCGGGGGCGCGGTGCTCCTCACGGAGGCATTCTGCGCGATTGCATCCTGGCGGGCTTCGCGGGAGCGCAGGCGGGCCTCCTGGGCGTCGCGTTCCTTGCGACGCTCGGCCTCGTTCAGTGAGATCAGGTTCTTGTCGCGCGCCAGCCTGGACAGGGCGAGATCTTCTTGCAAGTACTGGAAGTTCTTGTCCTTCTTCACACGCGCGTCATGCAATGTCGAAAGGATGGGCACCAGGCCCTTCAAGTCGCCTTCGGGCACATAGTTCGCTGCCTTGATCTGCATCCACGGCAGCGCGTTGTCGAAGCTCGATTCGCGGAAATCCTCCGCGTCACTGGCTGCGGGGAAAAGGATATCCGGCGTCACGCCACGCAATTGGGTCGTGCCGCCATTGATGCGGAAAAATTGCGCGATGGTCAATTTCAGTTCTCCGAATTGCGGCTTGCTGTTCTTGGCGACGCGATCGAGATCGATCACGGTTTGCACGGTGCCTTTGCCAAAACTCGGCTCCCCGATGATCAGCCCGCGCCCATAGTCCTGAATTGCCGCGGCGAATATCTCCGACGCCGATGCCGAACCCCGATTGATCAGAACGCCGAGCGGGCCGTTCCAGGCGACAGCGGGGTTGGTGTCGCTCTGCACGGTGATCTCGCCGCTGGCATTGCGCTGTTGCACCACGGGGCCTTTGCCGATGAACAAGCCGGTCAGGTCAACGGCTTCCGTCAACGACCCGCCGCCGTTATTGCGCAAGTCGATCAACACAGCGTCGACCTTGTCCTTTTTCAGCTCGTCCAGCAAGCGCGCCACATCGCGGGTCGCGCTCCTGAAATCCTTGACCCCGTTTTGCCTGCCTGCGAAATCCTCGTAAAACGAGGGCAGGGTGATGACGCCGATGTGGCGACTGGCCTTTCCATCGGTTACGCTCCGGACGGATGATTTGGCGGCCTGCTGCTCCAGACTGATCGTTTTTCGAATCAGGGTGACGAGTTTGTGTTTGCCGTCGGGGCCGGCGTCCGCAGGGATCACATCCAGCACGACAACCGAGTCCGGCGCGCCGCGAATGAGCGCCACGGTATCGTCCAATCGCGAGCCCTGGACATCCGTCATGACGCCGCCCTCACCCTGGGCGACACCGGCGATGTGGTCTCCGATCTTCAGTTGGCCGGAAAGGCTCGCCGGCCCCCCGGGAACCAGCTCGCGTATGGTGACGAGATCATCCGATTCCGTCAGAACGGCACCGATTCCGACCAGTGACAGCCTCATCGAAATGTCGAAATCCTCCGCCGCCCGTGGTGCCAGGTAGTTGGTGTGCGGCTCGATCGCGGTGGTATACGCGTTCATGTAGGTTTGAAATGCATCTGCGCCCGTTACCCGGCCAAGGCGCTTGCGGAAACCGTCGTAGCGCTTGTCTAGTATTTCGGCGATGTTCCCGTCGTTCTTTCCGGCAAGCTTGAGTCTTAGCCAGTCGTTCTTGACCCGCTTGCGCCAGAGGTCGCGCACTTGTGCTTCGGACGTCGGCCAGGCTTTCTTGTCCCGTTCGAACTGGTAGCTTTCGTTCAGCTGGAAATCGAACCCGGTTTTGAGCAGGGTACGCGCATACGCAAAGCGCTCGGCTGCGCGCTGCTCATACAAGTTGAACATGGCGAACGGGACGGAAAGATCCCGCTGGAGCAGGGCCGTGCCGAGGCGGGCGCGCTCGCGTGAGAAGTTGTCGATGTCGTTCTGGACGAAGAAGAGTTTCTCGGGGTCGAGCGATTTGAGATATTTGTCGAATATCTTCTGCGACAGCGCGTCGTCGATCGGTACCATCTTGTAGTGGTAGCGGGCCAGCATTTCGGCGGTCAGGTGCGCCGCCTGGGCCTCCTGCGGGACTGGCTTCAACTCCGGTAAAGGCGCCACCGAGTCGAGCGTCGCCCCTTGGGCAACCGTAGCAAGGAACAGGATAAACCATGGCAATTTGCGTTTCATTCGTGCTCCTGACTGCGGCGTTGCGGGGCAGCGCCGGGGTGGGTAAGCGGCGGCGCTCGTATCCGTGCCGCCTGGTTATGACTCGATTCGCCGGATTTCGTTGTCTGGCAACCCAACTTTTGCCTAGGGTAATGGGCAATTGAGTCGTCAGGAAGCCTTCTATGGATAGCGTGGAACAATAGCGGACAGAACACCATTTCTCGACCGAGCAAGAAAACGGTCTGTCCCCTATCACTACTATCACTATTTCTGTGGATCAAAGCGTTGTGGTGATCCGACCCGTATCGGAGAACTCTTTGCGGGCAGCCTTGCATATCGCCGGCTTCGCGGGCAGCATAGCTACGCAGCGAGGGTTCTGACCGGACGGCAGCGATGCCCGCTTTCCGGATCAGGCTCCGACTGTAATCCTGACGCTCCGACCCTGCTGGCTGGCGTACTCGATCAACAATATTAGGAGGAGGCTGCAATGAATCCAAGACAACTCTTGCTTGGCGCAGTGGCCGCGGCTATGGCGCTCGCCGCGTTATCGTCCTTCGCCGCGGACACTATCAAGATCGCAGTCATCGATCCTTTGTCGGGACCGTTCGCAAATGTCGGTGAGGCCATGGTGCGTTACACGCAGCTCGCCGCCGACGCCATCAATGCGCGCGGCGGCGGCGCCAGATTCGAGATCATCCCGCTCGACAGCAAGAGCAGCCCGCAGGAAGCGCAGCTTGCGCTCAAATCCGCAATCGACCAGGGTGTGCGCTATATCAACCAGAGCAACGGCTCGAATGTGGCGGCAGCGCTGATCGACGCCGTCAATAAACACAACGAGCGCAATCCCGACAAGACAGTGATGTACCTTAACACCGGGGCAGTCGATCCGGCGCTGACCAACGACAAGTGCAGCTTCTGGCACTTCCGCTTCGATGCCGATGCCGAGATGAAGATGGCGGCGTTGACCGATGCAATTGCGCAAAATACGCACGCAAAGAAAGTCTATCTGCTCAACCAGGACTATGCGTTCGGCCAGGCGGTCGCGCGGGCGGCCAGGGCAATGCTCCCAAAGAAGCGCCCGGACATCGAGATCGTCGGTGACGAGCTGCATCCCTTGGGCAAGATCAAGGATTTTGCGCCTTACGTCGCAAAAATAAAGGCCACCGGCGCCGATACCGTCATCACCGGCAACTGGGGCAACGACATGTCGCTGCTGGTGAAGGCCAGCCGCGAGGCAGGCTTCACGCCCGACTTCTACACCTACTATGCGGGCGGCCTGGGCACGCCGCCGGCCCTGGGGGATGCCGGCATCGGCCACCTGAAGCAGGTGACGCAGTGGCACGCCAACATCGGCAACGACAGGACTGAAAAGCACTATCGCGCTTACCGCGAAAAATACAAGGATGTGAAAGACGATTACTACTGGACCACCCAATACCTGGCCCTCGAAATGCTGGCCAAGGCCATCGACCAGGCCAAGTCCGCCGACCCGGCCAAGGTGGGCAAGGCGCTGGAGGGGATGAAATTCGACGGCGACAGCGGCGAGGTAATGATGCGCGCGGACAACCATCAGTTGATCCAGCCGCTGTATGTTTCAACCTACGTCAAGGCAGACGGCAAAGAGATCAAAAATGACGTGGAACGCACCGGGAATGGCTTCAAGACGGACCGCCGTATCGAGGGCAAGGACACCGTGATGCAGACTACGTGCAAGATGGAACGGCCCTGAACAACCGCCGCTGACAGCGGCCCCTATGAAAAGCGCACAAGAAAACGTGGGTAAAGTCTCGGTCAAGTCTTGGTTGCGGCATGGCAATGCTGCATGATCCAGCGGGTGAGAGTCCCGCCCAGATAGCCGCTAGCCACGGGTCTGGTATCGAGCCTTGCAGGTGTT
>JAYVMZ010000063.1:0-12567 GCA_043758735.1 Betaproteobacteria bacterium | reverse complement strand
GCGTTGACTTCTCGCCAGCACTGCTTGGGCCCATGCCTCTATCACCGAGACAGAACTTCGTGAATTTCATCTAACAGAACAGTATTGAGGCCTGACCCTGAGGTCCCCGACGCTGAGGCCCCTCGACTGAGGTCCCTCGACTATTCCGCACGCGACTTACCCTCAAAAGGAGGCAGACAGCATGCAAAGGCTCAAATGTCGTTCTGCAGTACACGCGTTCCTCGTCACTTCTGTTGTTGCTCTCTGCTTTTCTCAGTTTGCTGCGGCACACGGGGACAACACCGAAGGTTTGGGGAGCGTTCATTTCGAGATCTCTTGTGGAGAAGAGGCGCAACGCGGTTTCGAGCGGGCCCTCGCGATGCTGCATAGTTTTTGGTTCCCGCAGACTATCAACGCATTTACGGAGGTAGCGAAGGCAAATCCGAGTTGCGCCATGGCCTATTGGGGTATCGCGATCAGTCAGCGCTTGAATCCGCTCGTTGGTGCGCCGACGCAAGACTTTACCAAACGCGGTTCGGAAGCAATCGAGATGGCGAAGAGCCTTCCGGCTTTAACAGAGCGCGAGCGCGATTACATCGCAGCGATGGGTGCTTACTACCAAGACTGGGACAAGGTCGACCATGCCAAACGGGTTCTCGCCTTCGAGAGCGCCATAGAGCAGATCTACCTGAAGTATCCCGAGGATCTCGAGGCGGCCGTTCTTTATGTTCTTGAATTGAACGAGGCAATAATGGTTGCGCCGCCGGATAAGACCTATGCCAGACAACTGAAGGCCGCGCAGATCGCGAGAGATGTGCTGACCAAAGAACCTGATCACCCTGGGGCCCTACATTACCTCTTTCATAGTTACGATTATCCCGCGCTTGCCGAGCGCGGCCTATCTACAGCCAGACAGTACGCCGCGACGGTACCCTCCGCCCCCCATGCCGTGCACATGCCATCGCATATCTACTCCATGCTGGGTATGTGGCAGGAATCCATCGACTCGAACAGGGCGGCAATAGGGATTGCCAAGAACTATGTCCATGCGTTGGACTTCATGATGTATGCGCATTTGCAGATGGCGCAGGACCGGGGGGCACAACAAGTCATAACCGAAAGTCTTGCTTTGCAGAAGACCGGGAGCGCCGCGCAGCGCACCCCAACCGGCGGCCTATTAACGGTGCATACGGCTTATGCCGCGATTCCAGCGCGTTATGTGATAGAGCGGGGCGCGTGGAGCGAAGCCGCAGCCCTAGAACTTCATCCCCAATCTCCGGCAGCCGATGCGATAACGCTATTCACGCGGGCGATGGGCGCGGCCAGGCTCGGCACTGTCGATCATGCACGGGAAGACATCCGGGCACTTCAACTACTTAGTGGAGAGCTGGTTGCACTAAACCAGGGATATTGGGCAGAGCAGGTTGAAATTCAGGTCAAGGCCGCGAGCGCATGGGTATCGCTCGCAGATGGAAATAAGGCGGAAGCATTGTCGTTAATGCGAAAGGCCGCCGATATGGAGGACGCAAGCGAAAAGCACGTTGCCATGGAGAATCGGCTTTGGCCCATGCGCGAAATTCTGGGCGAAATGCTATTGCAACTTGATGAACCGTCTTTGGCCTTGCACGAATTCGAGGCATCGCTCGCGGTCGCGCGTAATCGATTGCGTGGCCTATACGGGGCGGCCAAGGCGGCGCAGTCACTGGGGGATGGTGCCAAGGCGATGGCACTCTACGAAGACATTCTGACTTTAACGAAAAACGCCGATTCGGATCGCCTTGAAATTACGGTAGCAAAGGAGTTCCTGAAGAGGCAATGACGAAAATTCTGTTCAAGATGAACGTAGCGAGTCACGTGGGATGTGGCACAGGTAACCGATCTGCTCAGAGGCCGCTC
Organism: Betaproteobacteria bacterium; assembly: GCA_043758735.1. Classification (GTDB taxonomy): domain Bacteria; phylum Pseudomonadota; class Gammaproteobacteria; order Burkholderiales; family JACQAP01; genus JACQAP01. The sequence goes on along the minus strand of JAYVMZ010000063.1, from coordinate 10,692 downwards.
TGGGGTCACAAGACTAAACCGCTCGCGCGGTAAAGGAGCTCCGTCCCGGTGTTGGTGGGTAACCGGGAGAGAGGATCTGTTTATGTTGGGCGAAGGATGGGGTAAGGCTTGGCACGTTGCATAAATGAACCAATATACCAAGCCTGACTCGATTCACCTTATAGAATGGCGCAGCCTGGCCGATCAAAGAATAAATAGGCTCAGGACCAAATTAATCCAAATGCCGATGCTTTCGAAACTGTTCTTCCTTGGAAGCTTGATTTGTTCGCTCTCCGCTTTTTCTTCCTTTGCAGCCTCAGCCGACTGCTTCACGCCAGAAACCGCCCGCGCCGAACAAACCCGCCGCTCCGTCGACCAGGACGACCCGGAAGAAATGAACCGCTGGTACAAGCAGGCGATCGATGCGAACCACGCGGCCATGATCCACAGGGTGGCGCGGACAAATATCGCCAGGCAGCATGTTGATGCGGCCTACCAGATGTACGAGAAGGGCGCGCACCTCGGCGACTATCAGTCGATGGTCGACGTGGGCGTGATGTGGCTCAAGGGTGAAGGGCGCGAAGCCGATCTGGCTAAAGCCTATGCCTGGTATCTGCTGGCGGGTGAGTACATTCCCATGAACTGGGACGAGAATTTCTTCCCGCCCGAGAAGATCAAGTGGCACAAGGCGCTGGCCGGCGACCTGGAGAAGAAGATGACGCTGGCGCAGGTGAAAGCGGGCAAGCAATACTATGAAGAGCAGAAGAAACTGATCGTGTGCGATTGGTATGCCTGGCTTGCTGATTATCTGAAGTCGGCGAAGAAGCAGCGGTGAAATCGGGAATATAGGGGCGGACTGAGCTAACACGGATTTTCCGGACGCATTTGAAGGTAGACATTACCGAGTGGGTAAAAAACCGGGCCAGGCTTGCGGTGTTCAAACTGCATTGAATGCAATGCCCGTTGCAACTTCGCCTACCTGACTTCGCATTTGCCCGATAATTGTCAGGGCGGCCACACCAAGGGCGACCGAATGTGCCGGCCCCGGACTGAATAAACGAAGGGAGAACCTCTCATGGCGGAGCAGAACAAGACAAAAGTGACCATTCTTACCGGCAGCTACCGGATCAAGGGCTATATCGATCTGGTGCCGGGAGCACGGGTTACGGACTACATGACCGAGGCGAAGAATTTCATCGCGGTCACCGATGCCGAGGTCTGGGAGGCGGGCGAGCGCCGCGTGCTGGCTGCGCCGTTCCTGAATGTCTGTCGCGATCACATCCAGGTCATCGCGCCCGAAGGCGGACCTTCAAAAAAAAGGGACAGATTTAGTTTTTCCGATTCAAGATGAATGTATCCATCTGCGTTTTTGGTTTGACCCCCATTCATCCCATTCGTCAGGACTCATGAAGCCTCCCGCTCAAGATCCCACTGCCGAGCGACTCGCCGCGGGCCTTTTGACGGCGTTCTTTGCACTGTTCGGCTGGTTTACGCTCTGGCAAGGCGGGGTCACTCTTAAAGGCAAGGGCGGTGCTACAAGCTTTGTCGATGGTCACGCCGGATTGCTGGTGGCAGGCTTTGCATTCTTTGTTGCCACTCTGGGTCTCGCGTTGTTGTTGCGAAGTTTTGAGGCGAATCGACCGGCCTATTACATTGGAGGTGCCGTTGTGTTCGTGCCACCACTTGTCTTCGTTTTATTTCATTCTTGAAGCCGGTAAATATCCACAGGCCGGGATACTTCCACATCATGTAAGCATCCGGCACAAGACGCCTTCGAAATCGGGAGAGTGTGTCGGGCCGTATACGGTGCAATTCGACAAAGTGGGAATGCTCGTGATCTGGTGCACGGACGAAACCGGCATGACGGTGGCGATCGGTGAAAGTCCGCCCGGCAGGAGGCCGGGCGGGATTGCGGCGCGCTGCAGTTACTTCGGCAGGACGACGGTGTCGATGACGTGGATCACACCGTTGGAGGCAACGATGTCGGTCTTGATGACCTTGGCGCTGTCCACCATCACGGCGCCGTTCATGGTGCTGACCGTCAGCGACTGACCTTGCACGGTCTTGACCTGCCCAGGCTTGACTTGGGCTGCCATCACCTTGCCTGGCACGACGTGGTAGGTCAGGATGGAGGCGAGCTTCTGCTTATCCATCAGCAGGGCTTCCAGCGTGCCTGCGGGGAGTTTGGCAAACGCTTCGTCGGTCGGCGCGAATACGGTGAACGGACCTTTACCTTTAAGCGTGTCGACGAGGCCGGCTTCCTGCACCGCCTTGACGAGCGTCTTGAACTGGCCGGCGGAGACTGCGGTGTCCACGATGTCGGCGGCAAATGCGATCGAGGTGACGGCTGCGAATGCTGCGCCGGCAATGAAGCGGGAGACTAGTTTCATGTTCGTACCTTTTGATTTGTAGAACGTTTAAGGAAATTACGGGACGCCGATTTGCGCCACCGCAGCTTCTGACCCGCCTGCCTGCGGCCGGTTACAATTTTTTCCGTGGCCCGGATCAAGAAAAATATGAAACCGGGTCTCCGGCGCGGAGTCTCTCTCACGGTAATTTGCCTACCTGAAACGAGGGCCTGCAGTAATGAATGCACCCGAACGCCTGTTCCTCCCCGACATCCAGTCCCAGCCGGACCATCGCGCCATTGCCATCGACCGTGTGGGGATTCGCGGGTTGCGCCACCCCATAAAAGTGACGAGCGCGAGCGGCGTCGCCATCGCGACCATCGCCACGGTGGACATGTCGGTCGCGCTTCCCGCCACGCTGAAAGGGACGCACATGTCGCGCTTCCTGGAGGTGCTGCAGGCGTATGAGGGCGAGTTCGGCGTGGCGGCGTTGCCGGGTCTGATGCGCACCATGCTGGGCCGGCTCGACGCGAGTACAGGGACGCTGTCCCTGCGCTTTCCGTACTTCGTCATGAAGCGGGCGCCGGTATCAGGCGTGGAGAGCCTGATGGATTATGAAATGTGCCTGCGCGCCAAGGGTGGCGCGAGCGACATCGAGATTGCCATCGAGGTGGGCGTGCCGGTAACGAGCCTGTGTCCTTGTTCAAAGGAAATCTCCGCCTACGGCGCCCATAACCAGCGCTCCGTGGTGACGATCTCGGCCACGCTCGATGCGCCACTCGATCGCGAGGACCTGATCGCGATGGCCGAGCGCGCCGCGTCGTGCGAGCTCTACGTGCTGCTCAAACGACCGGACGAGAAGTACGTCACCGAGCGCGCCTACGACAACCCGAAGTTTGTCGAGGATCTTGTACGCGACGTTGCCCTGGACCTGGAACGCGATCCGCGCGTGGCGGCGTACCTCGTGACGAGCGAGAATTTCGAGTCCATCCATAATCACAGCGCTTATGCGGCCATCGAGCGCGACAAGCGTGCAGCTTAGGGCAGCCCGCCTGCTTGCGGACCGGCGCGATTGCGCCGTCACGCGGGCTTGCGTAAGCTTGGCCCGCTATGCTGACAACAGACCAGGATGCGGAACTCGTGCGGCTCGCGCAGGCGGGCGACGCGAAGGCATTCGAGGCGCTCGTCGTCAAGTACCAGAGGCGCATCGCGCGGCATGTGGCTCGCTACGTGCGCCATTCGGGCGACGTCGAGGACGTGGTCCAGGATGCATTCATCCGTGCGCATCGGGGCCTGGCCTCATTTCGCGGCGACAGCGCCTTTTTCAGCTGGCTCTACCGCATCGCGACCAACACCGCGCTGAGCCATCTGAAACGCCATCCAAACGAAATGCAGCTCGGTGACGACGCGCCGGAGGAGCGGGCGGAGGCATTCGAGCCGGGCGTCTCCGTCGCCGCGGATCCCGGGCGCGCGAATTCATCGCCAAGCGCCTCGAGCCGGTGCTCGATCCGCAACGCAACCGGAGGTGGTAGCCATGTCCCTCAAGGTCTCTCTTGTGCTGGATGGACAACTCGCGCCGGGCGAGGTGAAAACTGCGCTGGCTGAAACCGTCGACGGCGCCCGGCTTCGCGACCGCTACACGGTTTACCGCCTGGTGGGCGACGTTCTGCGCGGCAACAGCACGCCGGACGATGGCTACAGCGCGCGCATTTTCGATCGCATGCGCCGCGAAGGCTCGCGCATCGAGGCGGGCTACGATCCGCTTGCCGGCGACGACTGACGTGTAGCTGTCGGGCCGTGCCTTCGCTCCTCCGTATGTTGCGTCAACGAGTTTTATCTTGTTGTTTCGTTACGTCGTCACGGGTCGAAGACCGGCGATCTCGTTCACGATCAGCGCCGCGATGACCATCCCTCCGCCAACCAGCGCGGCCTGGCTCGGACGTTCGCCGACGAACAGCCAGACCGACAATGTTCCGAACACGATCTCGAGTATGGAGAGCAAACCGATTTCGGCGGAAGCGAGATAAGGCACGGCTGCCATCATGAGCAGCAGCCCGATGGCGAGTTGCAAGACACCCATCACGGATATCAGTCCGAGGTCGGCCACGCTGACTGCCAGCGGCAGCGCGAAAGGCAAGGCAACCAGCGTCGAGAAAATTCCGGCCAAAAGCACGGAGGGCATCAAGTCGATCGCGTGGCGATGCTTGCGCAGGAGGACAACATTCGCGCCGAAGCCGATGGGAATGCATAGCGCAATGAGGTTGCCTGCCCAGCCGGTTCCCGATAGCGCATCGAAGAACATGATGACGATGCCGCCAATCGCAATCGTCATGGCGAACCAGGTGCGGGGTGCGACTTTCTCGCCGAGGAATACATAACCGCAGACAGCGGCCACGAATGGCGAAATGCTGCCGACGACGAGTGTGTTGGCGACGGTGGTCAGCGACAGCGCGAGGATGAAACTGATCATCATGCCGGCGAACAGCATTCCGGTCAGCACACCCGGCCAGCCCATTGCGCGGATGCGCTGCCAGATGCCGCCGCTGCCGTGGCGGTACGCCAGCACCAGCAACATGAACACGGTCATGAAAAACGACCGCCAGAAAGTGATCTTCCAGCCGTCCGTGACTTCCATGTTGCGCACGAGGACGCCGGCCGTCGCCCAGCACAGCGTGGCACCGATCATCAAAACGACGCCCTTGCGGTGCTCCGAGGGCGTTCGCATCAGGCGTCTACGACCAAAGCTATTTTCACCACAGAGGCACAGAGGACGCAGAGGATAGGAAAATTACGAGGCGAAATGATCCCGGAAGTCTGTTGATCGACGGTATTTGAAGAAGCGGTGTCGCCAGATTTACCATTCGGCCGCCCCGATTCTTCATTCTGCTTACTGCTCTTCTCCGTGCCCTAAAAGGGGACTCCGACGTGCTTCGCACGTAGGGTATCTGTGCCTCTGTGGTGAAATATGAACGATCCATCAGACGACAGCCGCAGGCGCGGGAACGCCGAGCTTTTCACTCCAGGTTTGCAGCGAGGGCAGGATGCTCGGGTAAAGCTCGACGCCTTCCTTGAGTTGCTTCTCGCGGCGACGTAAACCGGATTCGCCGGGCAGGCGCACGCGATCGAAGCCCGGGCGCGGCGGCGTGGTGCGGCAGGCGTTCGCGATGTGTTCGGTCTGGCGCGTGAAATCTTCGCTGCCGCCGAACAACGCCGGATCGAATACCTGCACGTAAACGTTCGCCGCCCAGCCTTCCACCGGATCAGCGCGACCGTGGCCCGACAAACCTTGCGTCAGCGCTTCGACCAGCAGGCCCAGCGCGTAACCCTTGTGTCCATGGTCGAGTCCTCCGATGGGCAGCAGTCCGCCTTTTGGTTCATTGAAGACCACTGCCGGGTCGTCGGAAGGATTGCCGTAGCCATCGAGCACCCATTGTCCCGGCAACTTGCGTTTTTCCTTGTTGAGCCGGCCCGTCAGCCCGTGCGTGGTGATCGACATTGACACGTCGATCATCACCGGATCGCCTTTCGTCGGCCAGGCCGCAGCGATCGGATTGGGCGTGTGCGTGCCGGTGCCGCGTCCGCCATGCGGCACCACGCCGCCGACTTCCGGGCCGGAAGAAATCAACATGACCATCATGCCCTGGTCGGTGACCTTCTTCAGATACGCGGCGAGGCAGGCGATGTGATGGCTGCGGCGGATGGTGACCGTGCAGGTGCCCATCTTCTTTGCCCGTTCCAGCGCGAGGTCGATCGCCTTTGCCGTCAGCCATACGCCAGGCAGGCGCATGCCGTCCCAGGTCACGGCGGCGGGGAAGTCCGCGATCACGCGTGGCGACCCCGACTTCGTCATGCCGCCCTTCTCAAGATCGTTGAGATAAGGCGCGAGCAACTGCAGACCGTGCGTGGTGTGCCCCAACAGGTCGCCCTCGACCAGCACTTCGGCAACGACTTTGGATTTCTCAGGTTCGAGTCCGGTCTTGTCGAGGAGGTTTGTAGCGAAGCGCACGAGGTCGTCGACGCGGTAACGGGGAGTAGTCATTGAAGGAGTTGTCTATTAAAGGACGGCTCTTCAGCGGTTTTGATATTGCTGTTACGAGTCACGTCGTCACGATTGTCACGGATTGACGGCGCAATGCGCCGTCAATCATCACATCATTATTATCTGGCGAACCGTATGGCCGGAGGCGAGGCGGTCGAAGCCGACGTAACTGCCTTTGATTGTGCGTTCCTCGGCGACCATGTTGACGTGCTGCAGCGGCCAGCGATGGTCGGGGTGCGGCAAACCGGCGGAGACAGGGGTGCCGCCGCGCCGCGTGATGCGGTAAGCAAGTTCCATGGCCTGCACGGAGCCGGCCATTTCCAGTGCGAAGTGCACGCCGCCGCCGGTCATTTCCTTGACCTTCTGGATTGCATCCGGGTCCTTGGCGTTGACGGTGTCGGTGGCGCCGAGTTCTTTCGCCAGCTTCAGCTTGTCGTCGTGCAGGTCGAGGGCGACGATCTGTTGCGCGCCGGCGACGATGGCGCCTAGCAGTGAATTCAGGCCGACCCCGCCGAGTCCGAGGACCGCGACCTTCGACCGCGGACGGTCGCCGTTGACCGTGGAAAGATCTGAATGGCAAAGACTCGCCGCCTTGATCTGCACCAGCACTTCGCGTTGACCCGGTTTGTCGAGCTCGACTTCCTCGATGCTAATCGGCTTGCTGTCCGCGTACGGTTGCGGCAAGCCCATCTGCCGGATCACTGCTGCCTTGACCTTCATCTTTTGTCCTTTAGGCTTTTCCGTTCACCGTTCACCGTTCACCCGTTCACCGGATCAGTACGTTGCGCGGCCGCCGGAAAGATCGAAAGTCGCGCCGGTGGTGAAGGAGCAATCCTCGGTGCAGGCCCAGGCCACGGTGGCGGCGATCTCCTCGACCAGGCCGAAGCGGCCCATCGGGATCTTGGACAGCATGTAGTCGATATGACTTTGCGCGACCTGGTCGAAAATCGGTGTCTTCACGGCGGCGGGTGTGACGCAGTTGACCGTGATGTTGTTTTTCGCCAGTTCCTTGCCGAGCGATTTGGTCAGACCGATTACTGCGGCTTTCGATGAGCTATAGGCAGAAGCATTCGGGTTGCCTTCCTTGCCCGCGACCGAGGCGATATTGACGATGCGGCCGTAGTTGTTCTTGATCATGTGCGCCACGACGGTGCGGCAGGTATAGAACGTGCCGTTGAGGTTGATGTCGTGCACGCGAATCCATTCGTCGACTGGGTAGTCCGCGACGGTGGCGTTCTTGCCGGCGACGCCGGCGGAGTTGACCAGCGCATCGACCTTGCCGAAAGCGGCGACGGTCGATTTGAACGCAGCTTCGACCTGATCGATCTTGCTGACGTCGACCTTGGCCGTGTGGGTTTTCACCGCGCCCAGCGCCTTCACGGCATCGGCCATCGATTGCTCATTGAAATCCCAGATGGCGACGTTGGCGCCAGACTGGGCCAGCCGTTTGGCGATGGCCAGGCCGATCCCCGATGCCCCGCCGGTGACGATAGCGCTGCGGCCCTTCATGTCGAGTTGGTTCATGGCACTCCCCCTTTATTATTGGATGGTCAGGCCGCGCGGCTGCGCGAGCCGGACACGGAAGAGCGCCATTTTAATTCACCCCGCCCACCGCGGCCAAACGTTTAGATAAGGGTTCACCGCAAAGGACGCAAAGGACGCGAAGGAAACCAAATGGGGCAAAGAGGCAGAGTGATTGTGCGGCCATCCGTGCGGCCCACTTTCCATTGTTGGCGACGGATCATCGGCCCCGGAAACATTCCAATCCAAGCCTTCCCTCGTTGTGGCTTTTCCTTCGCGTCCTTTGCGTCCCTTGCGGTGAAACGGTCTAGACAGCCTGGCCGGCGGCATGGCCGCTGGACCAGGCCCATTGGAAGTTATAACCGCCGAGGTGGCCGGTGACGTCGACGACTTCGCCGATGAAATAGAGGCCGGGCTGTTTGCGGGATTCCATGGTCTTCGATGAAAGTTCGCGGGTATCCACTCCGCCCAGTGTGACTTCGGCTTTCTTGTAGCCGACGGTGCCGCTCGGACGGACGCGCCAGTCGTGCAGGTGCTCCGCGATTTCGCGCAGGCGCGGCGCGTTGAAGCGCTTCACCGGCTGGTTCTCGAAATGGGTATCGACCCAGCGCTGGGCGAAGCGTTGCGGCAGAAAGTCGCCAAGCACGTTGGCAAGCAATTTTTCGAACGCCTGCTCATTCCCGAGAATTTCCCGTGCATCCTGGTCCGGCAGCAGGTTCACCGATAAATCATCACCGGGTTGCCAGTAAGACGAGATCTGCAGGATGGCGGGACCGGACAGGCCGCGGTGGGTGACGAGCAGGTTTTCGCGAAAACTTGAACCGTTACAACTGACCATTGCATCAACGGAAATGCCGGAGAGGTCGGCGAATTGCGTCAGGGTGTCCGGCGAAAATGTGAGTCCGACCAGTGCTGGCCGCAGTGATGTGACGGCGATTGCGAATTGTTCGGCGACGCGGTAGCCGAAGGGACTCGCGCCTATCTGCGGAATCGACAGGCCACCGCTGGCGATGACCAGCGACCGGCAATCGAACGTCCCGCGATTGGTTGCAATGACGAAGCATTCCCGCTTTTCGACCGACTCGACTTTCGCCGGCATGCACCATTGCACGTTTGCGTCATCGCATTCCGCTTCGAGCATGTCGATGATCTGTTGCGCGGACTCGTCGCAGAACAACTGGCCGAGCTTCTTTTCATGCCAGGCGATGCCGTGCTTCTCCACCAGCGCGATGAAATCACGCGGGGTGTAGCGCGCCAGCGCCGAGCGGCAGAAATTCGGATTGGCGGAAAGAAAATTCTCCGGCCGCGCATCGAGGTTGGTGAAGTTGCAGCGCCCGCCGCCGGAGATGCGGATTTTTTCGCCGAGCGTTTCCGCATGGTCAAGCAGCACCACGCTGCGGCCGCGCTTGCCCGCTTCGATCGCGCACATCATGCCGGCCGCGCCGGCGCCGATGATGAGGACGTCGGCGCTCACCGCGCCGGACCTTCATTCACTTCGCAAAGTACAACACGACCAGCAGGATGAAGAGGCCGCCCCCGATCCAGAGCCAGGTGGGCAGCGCGGAATTGGCTGGTACTTCGGGGCTCGCCAAATCGGCCTGGACGGCGGCCGCCGGGCTTGCCGATTCCACCGCAGGGGTGACGGTCTTGTTGAAGCGGATGAAGAAATCATCCGCCATTTTCCTGGCCACGCCGTCGATCAGCCGCGAGCCGATCTGCGCGAGCTTGCCGCCGACGCTGGCCTGCGCCTTGTAAGTGAGCAAGGTCCCGCCACTTTCCGGTGCGAGGCTGACCTGCGCGCTGCCCTTGCCGAAGCCGGCGGCACCGCCGGACCCTACGAAGGCGAGGGAATAGGAGTTCGGCGGATCGATGTCCGAGAGCAGCAGCTTGCCGCTGAACTTCGCTTTTACCGGGCCGACAGCCGCGGTCATCGCCACTTTGTATTCGTTATCCGCTACCCGGTCGATACTTTCGCAGCCCGGAATGCAGGCTTTGAGGATCGCCGGATCGTTGAGCGCCTCCCACACGCGCTGTTGCGGAAGAAGGATGTGCTGTTCGCCGCTCATTTCCATGTTGCGGTTTCTCCTGGTGTGCCGGGGCCGGAAGTATGCGCGCGGCGGGGCGGATTTCGTAGCTGGTTTTGACCTGGGAGCCGCAACGAACGGGCGAGGTCGGTCAGGCTTTCGACGTTGTGCGCGGGCAAGAACGCATCAACGTGCGGCAGCATCAGTCGCACACCGGCCGCCTTCGGCTCGAAATCCTCGAAGCGCAACAGCGGATTGAGCCAGATCAGCTGGTGACAGGATTTGTGCAGTCGCTCGATCTGGTCGGTCAAGTCTTCGCCCGCGTCGCGGTCGAGCCCGTCGCTGATCAGCAAGACCACCGCGTTCTGGCCGAGGACGCGGCGCGACCAGCGCTGGTTGAATTCCTTGAGCGTGGCGCCGATGCGCGTGCCGCCGGACCAGTCCGACACCGTTCCCGAAATTGCGCCGAGTGCCACGTCGACATCGCGATGGCGCAACTGCCTCGTGATATTGGTGAGCCGGGTGCCGAAAACGAAACTGTGCACGCGGTCGCGATCGCTGGTGATGGCATGCAGGAAATGCAGGAACATCCGCGAATACCGGCTCATCGAACCGGAGATGTCGCAAAGCACGACCAGCGGCGGGTGGCGCAGGCGATACGAACGGCGGCGCAGCGGAATGATGTCGGCGTTGCCGCGCAGGCTGGCGCGCAAGGTCGCGCGCAGGTCTACCCTGTGCCCATGCGCATCGGGATGCAGGTGCCGCGTGCGGATCTGCGGGA
>JAYVMZ010000062.1:0-2726 GCA_043758735.1 Betaproteobacteria bacterium | reverse complement strand
TACCCTACGTGCGTAGCACGTAGGGTATCTGTGCCTCTGTGGTGACATGGCTTTTGCTTGATGCTTTTCCTAAAGCAGATCGGGTGACACGACCGCGCGCAGCACGACTTGCGGTTGCTCGCCGCGCACCCGGTGCGAGAGCCACCAGAGGCCGCCTTTCTTGATGCTCCATGGGATCGGCTCACCGGCGATTAACGTCGCTGCCACCATGCCGAGGCTGGGTTGATGGCCTACCACCAGCACAGCGTCCGCCCGGTCCGGCCATTGCGCGGCGGCGAGTATGGCTGTCGGGGAAGCACCGGGCGCGAGGTCACGCAGGATTTCGAACTCTTCGGTCAGCGCTTTCACGGTTTGCAGCGTGCGTTGCGCCGGGCTGACGATAATGCGGGTGTGTTTCGGCAGCCGCGGACGCAGCCACTGCGCCATTTCACGCGCCTGCTTCTCGCCCTTGGCGGTCAGTTTGCGCGCCATGTCGGGCATGCCGTCGACCGCTTCCGCGTGGCGCCACAGGATCAAGTCCATTTTGTCGTCGTCGCGAATGGTCGGGGATGGGATTCAGGTCGGGGCCGGCCCGGACGCAAGCTTGGCGAGCAAGGCTGCCTGCGCCGCTTCGCGTTTGCCATGCGCCGCTTTCTTGCGCTGATAGTGACCGTTTCCATCCATCTCCCAGGCTTCGCCGACATCCGCAAGGTAGGTTTTAAGCGACTCGTCGACCACGCGTTTCTTGAGCTTGTCGTCGAGCACGGGAAAGCACACTTCGACGCGCCGGAAGAAATTACGGTCCATCCAGTCGGCGCTCGACAGCAGCACACTGTCGGCACTCTTGAAATAGAACACGCGGTGATGCTCGAGGAAGCGGCCGATGACCGAGCGCACGCGGATGTTGTCGGAGAGTCCGGCAATGCCGGGCCGCAGCGCACACACGCCGCGCACGATGAGATCGATCTGAACGCCGGCCATGGAGGCTTCGTACAGCGCTGAAATGATTTCGGGCTCGAGAAGCGCATTCATCTTGGCGATGATGCCGGCCTCCCTGCCCGCGCGGGCATGCTCGGCTTCCTGCCGGATCGCCGCAAGGATCTGCGAATGCAGCGTGAAGGGTGATTGCCACAGGTACCTGAGCTTGCCCGCTTTGCCCAGCCCGGTGAGCTGCATGAAGACTTCGTTCACGTCCGCACCGATGTCTTCATGACAGGTAAACAGGCCGAAGTCGGTATAAGACATGGCGGTGCGCGCGTGGTAGTTACCGGTGCCCAGGTGCACATAACGGCGCAAACCGTCTTCTTCGCGGCGCAGGACCATCGACATCTTGGCGTGAGTCTTGTGGCCGACGACGCCGTAGATCACGTGAGCGCCGACTTCCTCGAGCTTCGCCGCCCAGTTGATGTTGGCCTCTTCGTCGAAGCGCGCCATGAGTTCGACCACCACGGTGACTTCCTTGCCGTTGCGCGCGGCTTCGAGCAGCGCCTGCATCAGTTCGGAATTGGCGCCGGTGCGATAGACGGTCTGCTTGATCGCGACGACGTCGGTATCGATGGCCGCCTGCTGGATGAAACCGATGACCGGCCGGAATGACTGATAAGGATGATGCAGCAGGATATCGCCCTTGCGGATTGCGGCAAAGATGTCCGGGACTTTGGTCAGTGCGGCGGGAAAGCCGGGGGTGAATATCGGGAATTTGAGGTCGGGACGGTCGACCCAGTCGGGCACCTGCATCAGGCGGACCAGGTTGACCGGGCCGGTTACCTGGTAAAGATCCTGCGCACTCAGGTTGAACTGCTGCAGAAGGAATTCCGAAATCACCGGCGAACACAGGTCGGCGACTTCGAGGCGCACGGCGTCGCCGAAATGCCGCTGCGGCAATTCACCCTGTAAGGCCAGGCGCAGGTTCTTGACTTCTTCTTCATCCACAAACAAGTCGCTGTTGCGGGTGACGCGGAACTGGTAGCTGCCCTCTACTTCCATGCCCGAGAACAACTCGTCGACATGCGCATGAATGATCGACGACAGGAACACGAAACCGTGATCCGCGCCGGCGACATCAGGCGGCAGCCTGATCACGCGCGGCAATATCCGCGGCGCCTGCACCAGTGCAAAACCGGAGTTGCGGCCGAAGGCATCCTTGCCGGACAGTTGGACCGCGAAATTCAGGCTCTTGTTGAGTATGCGCGGAAATGGATGCGCCGGATCGAGGCCGATCGGTGTCATGACCGGCATGATTTCTTTCAGGAAGTAGGCCTTGATCCAGGCTTGTTGCACTTCATTCCAGTCGCGCCGGCGCAGGAAACGGATACCCTCGCGGGCGAGCTGCGGCAACAATTCCTCGTTCCATAGCTGATACTGGCGCGCGACCAGCTCGTGTGCGCGCAACGAGACTTCACGGAATACGTGGGAGGGTGAGGCGCCATCCGGGCCGGTGAAATCCGCGCCGAGCTCGATCTGGGCCTTGAGGCCGGCGACGCGGATTTCGAAGAACTCGTCGAGATTGTTGCTGACAATGCACAGGAAGCGCAGCCGCTCCAGTAGCGGCACCTCGGCGTCTTCAGCCTGCGCCAGCACGCGGCGGTTGAACTCGAGCTGGGCAAATTCCCGGTTCAGGTAGAGCTGGGGATTGGAGCGCCTGACTTTGCCTGATTTGTCGGCTACCAGCGCAGCCCGCTTCCTCGCCGCCTTCTCCGGCGCAAGGGTGGCGGCGCGGTCGGCCGACTCCGCCTTGGTTGTTCCCG
>JAYVMZ010000061.1:0-11798 GCA_043758735.1 Betaproteobacteria bacterium | reverse complement strand
TCCATCCCTTTGACAGGACAAAACCAACCGGGCGATAACCCTCTACCCGTTCCCGTGCAGCGCCCCAAAAAACACGAAGCACCCACACGCATCGGTTGTCTAAATTTTTAAAGAGCGACGCCGTTTTTGCGGCGGCCGTTTCCGGCGAAGGGCGCATTATACGGATCGAAATCCGTCGGTCAACACTTTTCGCGGTTTTCCATAGCCAAAATGGCTGAATTGGCCAACCGAAATAGAAATTGCGACGAAAAGCGCTTAAGAGATCATCACACGCGCGAATTTACGCTTGCCGACCTGGATGACGAACGGCCCGCCAGCCGTCAATTTCAGGGCCTTGTCGCTGACTTTCTCGCCATCGAGCCTCACTCCGCCCTGGTCGATCATGCGCATCGCCTCCGATGTACTCGCAGTCAACCCGGCCTGCTTGAGAACCTGATAGAAAAGTATCGCCTCACCACCAGCAGCAAGGATGTACTCGGGCATATCCTCCGGCACCTGCCCCTGTTTGAATCGCGCCTCAAAATCGGCAAGTGCCTTTTCAGCCGCGGCGCGGTCATGGAATCGCCCCACGATCTCCTGCGCCAATGCCACCTTAATATCGCGCGGATTGCGCCCTCCCGCCACTTCTTCTTTCCACTTTCCGATTGTTCCCAGCGATTCGAACGACAAAAGCTCCAGGTATCGCCACATCAATTCGTCGGATATCGACATCAGCTTGCCGAATATCTGCTCGGGGCTCTCAGTGATGCCGATGTAGTTGCCAAGCGATTTGGACATCTTGTTCACGCCGTCCAGCCCCTCCAGCAAAGGCATTGTCAGGATGCACTGTGACGGCTGCCCATAGTCCTTCTGCAACTCGCGCCCAACCAGGAGATTGAACTTCTGGTCGGTGCCACCCAACTCCAGATCCGATTTCAATGCAACCGAGTCATACCCTTGCACCAGCGGATACAGGAATTCATGGATTGCGATCGACTGGCCGCTCTTATAGCGCTTGCCGAAATCGTCGCGCTCGAGCATGCGCGCCACGTTGTACTTTGCCGCAAGCCGGATCATGTCAACCGAAGTCAGCTTGTTCATCCAGGTCGAGTTGAATGCGACCTCGGTTTTGACCGGGTCGAGAATCTTGAACACCTGCGACTGGTAAGTCTTCGCATTCTCCGCAATCTGCTCGCGCGTTAGCGGAGGTCGTGTGGCGTTCTTGCCGGTCGGGTCGCCGATCAGCCCGGTGAAATCCCCGATCAGAAAAATAACGTGGTGACCAAGATCCTGAAGCTGGCGGAGCTTGTTGATCAGCACCGTATGGCCCAGATGCAGGTCGGGCGCGGTCGGATCGAACCCCGCCTTTACGCGCAGAGGGCGGCCCTTCCTGAGTTTCTCGACAAATTCCGCCTCGATGATCAGTTCACTGCAGCCCCGCTTTGTAATTTCCAGCTGTTCTTTGATTTCCATGTTTTTGTTTGTGGCGATCAGGTTCCGCATGTGCCGTCAGAAGCTGCCGGCTGGAACACTAGTTGCGAGTTCCGGGTTACGTTCAGTGGGGGATTCTGCTAATCTCCGCGCCAAGCAGGCATAACAAGAGTGCATGTCTTTGAACAAATACAAAATTCTAGCGCAAAAGCGAGCACCCGAAACACGATCGTTGTGGCATCGATGGCCGGTGGTGGTTGCGGTATTGCCGTTTTTCGGCGTTGTTGCCGCGTTTGGTATTGCGCCCGATACCGTTCCGGAACCCATAGAACTGCAGCACGTCGTTGAGGATATCGCCCTTCCTGCCGCCTCCGTTGCAACGTCCAAGGATGCGCAATACTGGCGCGAAGAACGCATCCAGCACGGCGACACCGTCGCTTCGATTCTGGCAAGACTAAACGTGAATGACGTTGATGCCCTGACCTACCTGCTCCAGGCAAAGGACGTCCGTTCGCTTTATCAGTTGATGCCCGGCCGCACCATTCGTGTCATAACGACAGAAGAGGGTCGGCTCGAGTCGCTTTCCTACGTGAATACCGACGGCCACCGGCTGCATGTCGTACGCGGCGAATCCGGTTTCTCGTCATCCGAGGAATTGCCGCAAACCGAACAATGGGTAATGCAGAGTTCGGGGCAGATCGAAACATCGCTATTTGCGGCGACGGACTCTTCGGGCATTCCGGAAATGGTTGCCCTTCAGCTGGCTGAGATCTTTTCCAGCGACATCGACTTTCATCGCGACCTGCGTCGTAGCGACCGATTCTCGGTGGTTTATGAGGCGCTGGCTGCCGATGGCGAATTCGTCGGTTTCGGACGCGTGCTGTCGGCCGAATTCGTCAATCAAGGCCATACCTTCCGCGCCGTATTTTTTCGCGACAATGAGGGACGCAACGGTTACTACACCCCGGACGGACGCAACATGCGCAAGGCATTCCTGCGTTCGCCAATCGAGTTCTCCCGCGTCACTTCCGGCTTCACTTCCGCGCGATTCCATCCGGTGCTCAAAACATGGCGTGCGCACAAGGGGATCGACTATGGCGCGCCCAACGGTACGCGAGTGCGTGTCACTGCCGACGGCCACGTGACCTTCGTCGGTCGCAAAGGAGGCTATGGCAATGTCGTAATTGTGCGCCACACCAATGGCTACGAAACGCTGTACGCGCACCTGTCCGGATTCAACCAGGGCATGCGACAAGGCCGGCGTGTCGTCCAAGGAGAGATTGTCGGCTTCGTCGGGAGCACCGGGCTGGCTACCGGTCCGCATTTGCACTACGAATTCCATGTCAACGGCGTGCACCAGAATCCCATGCGGCTCGCCATGCCGCCAGGACCGCCGATCACCGCGCAGTTGCGTTCGGCATTCGAAGAAACTGCTCAACCCCTCTTCGCGCGGCTGGACATGCTTCGCAATACTGATCTCGCCCGTCTGGACTGAGTGCCAGCGGCGGCGCTGGACATTCCGGTCCGCCGTCGCCTGCTAGACTATCCGGCCATGACGATTCCGGATCACTACATCGGCCTGATGTCGGGAACCAGCCTGGACGGCGTGGACGCTGTCCTGCTCAAGCTCTCCGAGAGCGCGCACGGGATCATAGGCGAGACTTTCACGCCATTTGACGACTCATTGCGCGCGAAGCTTCTTGCTCTCCACCAGCCTCGGTCCGATGAAATCCACGAAGCTGCCGCCCTCGGCAATGAACTTGCGCACCTCTACGCACGAGCGGTTAGGAAACTGCTAAAGAAAACCCGGATGAATTCCGCCAGCGTGCAGGCGATCGGCTGCCACGGGCAGACAATTCGACATCGTCCGGATGCCGGTTATACGATCCAGCTCGGCAATGGCGCGCTGCTAGCAGAGCTGACCCGCACCACCGTCGTATGTGACTTCCGCAGCCGGGATATTGCCGCTGGCGGCGAGGGTGCGCCGCTTGTTCCGGCATTCCATCAGGCTGCGTTTGCGGACCCGGCGATTCATCGCGTCATCGTCAACATCGGCGGCATTGCCAATCTTACCGACCTGGGTTCCGGCGCCATTCAAGGCTTTGACACGGGGCCGGGCAACATGCTGATGGACGCCTGGATCCGACGTCATCTTGGCGAGCCCTTTGATCGGGACGGCGCTTGGGCGCAAGGCGGAAACTGCATTCGCGCGCTGCTGCAGACGCTGCTCGCCCACGATTATTTCCGACGTTCCCCTCCCAAAAGCACCGGACGCGAATTGTTCAACCTGGCGTGGTTGGAATCGCTGCTTTCCGGAAAAGAAAATGCGCGCGACGTTCAGGCAACTTTACTGGAGTTCACCTCGGCAAGCATCGCACTGGCGGTCCAGTCTTCCTGCGTCGGGGTAAAGGAAATTTATGTTTGCGGCGGAGGCGCCTCGAATGCGGCCTTAATGGCGCGATTGACTGCTTCTCTTCGTGGCGTACCGCTTGCAACGACCGTGAAACTAGGAATCCATCCCGACTGGGTGGAAGCTTGCGCGTTTGCCTGGCTCGCCCGCCAGGCATTGCATCTGCAGCCCGGAAATCTTCCTTCGGTTACCGGCGCGGCAGGGCCCAGGGTCCTGGGGGCAATTTACCCGGCGTGAAAAACAAAGGGCGGCATCAGATGCCGCCCTGCGCGATTCTACTGCGTGATTTCTATGCGGAGAAGGAAGAGCCGCATCCGCAAGTGGAGCTTGCGTTCGGATTCTTGATCACGAATTGTGATCCCTCGATGCTTTCCTGGTAGTCGATTTCCGCGCCGACCAGATATTGGTAGCTCATCGCATCGATCAGGAGCGTCACGCCGTTTTTTTCCATGGACGCGTCATCTTCGTTGGTGTCTTCGTCGAACGTGAAGCCGTACTGGAAACCCGAGCAGCCTCCACCAGTGACGAACACACGCAACTTGAGGCCGGGATTTCCCTCCTCATCGATCAACTCCTTCACCTTCTTTGCCGCATTGTCCGTAAACAACAACGGCGAAGGCATTTCACTAACGGCATCCATTGCCTGCTCCCGAAGTAAACCTTGCTTGACACCATTATCTGGCGCCGGGTTCGGCCGGTCAATCTCCGCCAGACCCTTTCAGCGACACGACTTTCTGCGATTTGTCATCGTCCTGGTGTACCAGCCTGCCCTGCACGACAGCCCCGAGCTGGATTTCCAGCGTCCTGTAGTGGACATCTCCTGTGACATTGGACTTGGGTTGCAGTTCGACATATTCGGCGCCATGCACCGGTCCAATGACCGTACCGTTGATTACGGCATGCGAAACCCTTATCTCTCCATCAATTTGGGCCTTTTCGCTCAAAACCAAGGTGCTTGGCTGATCATCCGAGGTCGAAACGTTTCCACGCACACCTCCATCTACGCGCAATCCACCGCTGAATGAGATGTTTCCTTCGACGATCGTGCCCGCGCCGATCAGGCTATCAATGCGGTTTTGCGGCTTGGTAGGTTTGGCTCCGAACATTTTTTTCTCCACTTACGACAGGTTCACGGTCTGCGTAGACACTGGCGTGGGATTGCCGGCTTCCAGCACGCGAACCTGTACCTTCTTGATGACAGCGCCGGGAGGCACCAGAAATGTCCCCTCGACGCGCTGATAAAATTTGAATGCCAAATTATACGCTTGGCTCCCATCATCCCCTTTCGGAAAGCTGACGACCTCCGATTTTCCGCCTTGTTCATAATCGACAATGAATTGCAGCCGTCCGCGGAAATCCTTTACCCGTTGCTTGGATTGCGCGATCAGGAGGCGATAGCGATATTCCCCGGGTAGCGCGTCCGGCTGCACGCGGAATCGATTGACGCTGATGCCGCCTGCCTCGCCCCCCGAAGCCATCAGTGTCTGAAAGAAAGCCAGATCTTCTTTTAGAAGCGCGTTTTCCTCGGCAAGGTTGCTTATCTGCCCCGAAAGATTTCCATGCGTCGCAAGTTCGATCTGCAGCTGTCGTTCCGCCCCCGCAATTTCTCGGGTCAGCGCCGCGTTTTCGCTCTGCAACTTTGCATTAAGGTCCTCCAGGTGGCCTTTCTCGCGCTGCGCTTCGCTGTTATCGAACCCCGCATATTGGCGGCCAAGGTCGTAGGTAAGCCATGCAACGCCGACAACTGCCCCGGCAAACGCTGCTACTGAAAGCCAGCGCCAGTACCATGGGACATGGGTATGGACCGCGACTCTGGGAGCAGCGATGCCAAAACGTCGCTTGATGGCCCTGATCAGCGCCACGGCAACGATGTGATGACCGCCGCTTCGGTGTCCGGATGCGCTGCAAGGATCCGTAGCACTCCTGAGCCGCTATTCCCGATGCTCCTTTTTTTCATTTTCTCCAATGGCTTAAGACACGATTTGATGATATCGCCTGATAAGGCATTGGTGCAAATAAAAAAGCCGCCTAAAGGCGGCTTTTTCTGGTCCTGGCTCTCAGCGCTTGGAAAACTGCTTGCGGCGCCGTGCCTTGTGAAGGCCCACTTTCTTGCGCTCGACTTCCCTCGCGTCCCGGGTAATCAGTCCTGCCTTGCTCAGAACCGGCTTGAGCGACGCATCGTAATCGACCAATGCACGCGAGATGCCGTGCCGGACGGCGCCCGCCTGGCCTGACTCCCCACCGCCATCAACGTTGATCAGGATATCAAAGGTATCCAGATGATTGGTCAATACCAGCGGCTGGCGTACCACCATTCGACCGGTCTCGCGGGAGAAAAACTCATCGACCGGCTTGTCATTCACGACGATCTTGCCTTTGCCGGGCTTGATGAAGACCCGCGCGACCGCGCTCTTGCGGCGGCCGGTTCCGTAGTTGTACTGGACTGTTGCCATGTAATTCCCTAAACGTTGAGAGTTTGCGGTTGTTGCGCCGAGTGCGGATGATCGGACCCCGCGTAAACCTTCAGCTTCTTCAACATTGCGTAACCGAGGGGCCCTTTTGGCAGCATGCCCTTCACGGCCTTTTCCAGGACTCGCCCGGGGAAACGGCCATGCAGTTTGGAAAATGTCGCGCTGTAAATACCGCCGGGGTAAGTCGAGTGCCGGTAATAAACCTTCTGTTCGGCCTTGTCGCCTGTGACCCGCAGTTTTTCAGCATTTACGACGACGATGTAATCGCCCGTGTCGACGTGAGGCGTGAAAGTCACCTTGTGTTTGCCACGCAGGCGCTTGGCAATTTCGGAGGCAAGGCGCCCCAAGACTTTATCGGTAGCGTCGACGACGAACCAGTCGCGCTTGACCTCGTGTGATTTGGCAGAAAACGTCTTCATGGCGGATGTTCCGCGTGGGCTGATTAACGAAAGCCGCGTAGTGTAGTTGAACGCTCCGGCTCTTGTCAAACCCGGTTTCCCGACTCAAGTTGCGGATTCCTATGCGATTATGGGTCAATGATTCAACCGGCATCACGGACGACGATCACTGCGGCGACTTGAAATTCCTCGCGCGCTGCCCGGGCATAAATGCTTTGATGACAAGACCATTTAGTGAATAATGCGCTTCCCGGCGCACCCTCCTGTTTCCCGTCCGTTTCGTTCAATGCGCAAGCTCTGGCTCATATTTGCCCAGGCGGTCACGATCAGCCTTGCGGCACTCTTTGTCGTAATCACGCTGCGGCCCGACCTCGTTTCCTGGACCGGGCACAACGTCGGCATCGTTACGGTCAGGGAAGCATCGGACGGCCCGCGCGACCGTCCGGGTTTCGTATCGCTGAGTCCCGCCGCGAAGAAGGCGATGCCGTCCGTCGTGAATATCTTCACCAGCAAGGACGTGAAGGTTCCGCGGCATCCCTTCCTGGACGATCCCCTATTCAAGCGCTTTTTTGGCGACCAGCTCGACGGCGATACACAGCATAGTTCCAGCCTTGGTTCCGGCGTAATCGTTGGCCCAGAAGGCTATATCCTGACCAACCACCATGTAGTTGAAGCAGCTGACGAAATCGAACTTGCGCTTGCCGATGGTCGAAAGGCTCCGGCGAAGGTTGTCGGCACTGATCCGGAAACCGATCTCGCCGTGCTGAAAGTCGATCTATCGGGACTGCCAGCGGTGACCTTCGGCAATCCCGACAAGCTCTCCGTGGGCGACGTCGTTCTGGCCATCGGCAACCCATTCGGCGTGGGCCAGACGGTCACCATGGGCATTGTCAGCGCGCTAGGGCGCAGCCATCTGGGCATCAGCACCTTCGAAAATTTTATCCAGACGGATGCCGCGATTAATCCTGGCAATTCGGGCGGGGCATTGGTCGATGCGTCCGGCAACCTGGTCGGTATCAATAGCGCAATTTATTCCCGCAGCGGAGGCTCGCTCGGAATCGGCTTCGCAATTCCCGCGAATCTGGCCAAACAGGTAATGGAGCAGATCGTGCGCACCGGCGCGGTGACGCGAGGCTGGATCGGGGTAGAAGTCCAGGACCTCTCGGTAGAACTGGCGGAGTCCTTCAAACTCTCGAACATTCACGGCACGCTGATTGCCGGCGTACTGCGCGGCGGTCCCGCTGATCGGGCGGGGATCAAACCCGGGGATATTCTCGTAGCGGTGGAATCGCGAGAGGTCCTCGATTCAACCAGCATGCTGAATCTGGTTGCCGCGCTTGAACCGGGGAAACAGGCCACGCTGAAAATCCTGCGCAACCGCAACGAGATATCGGTCAACGTCAGCGTGGGCAAGCGCCCGAAACCCACCCGCCGCAACGAGCTCGAATAGGAACGCTGCCCCATCAGCCAGCCGAGCCGGACTGGGATTCTTCAGGTGCGGGCTTGGTAATCCATTGGGAGACAAAGATTCCCAGCTCGTAGAGTATCCAGAGCGGCACGGCGAGCATTACCTGGGAAACCACATCCGGCGGAGTGAAAATCGCGCCGACTACGAACGCGCCGACGATCATGTACGGGCGTATTTCCTTCAGCGTCTTCACGCTTACCAGGCCCATCCGCACCAGGATCACCACTGCTACCGGCACCTCGAACGTCACGCCGAAGGCCAGGAACAGGCTCAGGACAAAATCCAGGTATTTGCCGATGTCGGTCATCACTGCCACGCCGTCAGGCGCGACCGACACCATGAAGTGAAACACTACAGGGAAGACCAGGTAGTACGCGAACGCCATGCCGCAGATGAACAAAAGCGTGCTGGTGATGATGAGCGGGGCCACCAGCTTGCGCTCGTGGGCATAGAGCCCAGGGGCCACGAACGCCCATATCTGGTACAGCAAATAAGGCAGCGCGATCACAAAAGCAGCCATCATCGTTACCTTCACCGGAACGAAGAACGGTGCGGTCACCTCGGTTGCGATCAGACGCCCGCCTGCGGGCATCGACGCGATCATCGGCTGCGCGAGCATTGCGTACAGATCGCGCGCCCACGGAAAGAGGCAGATGAAGACAAGCAGCAATGCGAGTACGCAGCGCAGCAACCGATCACGCAACTCGATCAGGTGCGACATGAATGAATCGGGCTCGGCCATCGTATGGGATGTGTCGCGAAAAAAAGCGGAAGGGTTGGGCTGAAGATCAGGCCGGTTTGTCGTTCACGGGCTGCTGCTCAGGCCGCGGATCGGAGGTATCGGGTTTCGCGGAAGTCGCATTCGAAACAGTTGCAGAAGGGTTTTCCGGGGCCGGCGTCACCGGCGGCATCAACTGGATTCCCGCCACGGGAGCGGCAGCCGATTCGATTTCCTGTTTTGCCGATTCGACCTGCTTCTGCACTTCGGCCCCGGCCTGCTTGACTTCGGTGTCGATGTAGTTGACTTGCGAAGTGATTGACTGCTCTATGGAGCGGGCCGCGTCCTGCATCGTGGCCTTGAGCGCGCGCAGTTCCTCGAGTTCGATTTCGCGGTTGATATCCGACTTGACCTCGGACACGTAGCGCTGCAACCGCCCAAACAGATGGCCCAGGGTCTTTGCCACGCGCGGCAAGCGTTCGGGGCCGATCACGATGAGTGCGACCACCCCTATGACAAAAATCTCGGATGCCCCGATGTCGAACATAACGGCGGCCGGAAAGTAGGCGCTCGGTCAGATCTTGCTCTTGTCTTTCACTTCGCCTTCGAAAGTCTGGGCAGTACTCGCGTTGTCAAGCTTCGGCGCAGGCTTGTCGTCCTCCGCGGTTTTCATGCCTTCCTTGAAGCCTTTGACCGCCCCGCCCAGATCGGCGCCGATATTGCGCAATTTCTTGGTGCCGAATATCAACAGCACAACCACCAGGACGATCAACCAATGCCAGATACTGAATGAACCCATCTTGTTTACTCCCGATTCAAAATTTTCATGTTGAGCGCTGGATCATTCCCGGCAGCGGATCCTTGCCGCCGAGCACATGCATATGCACGTGAAATACATCCTGCCTGCCGATCCGCCCAGTATTGACGATGGTGCGAAAACCGTCCGGCGAGCCTTGCTCGCGCGCTAACCGGCTCGCCAGCACCATCATTTTCCCCAGCACCATTTGGTGCCGATCCTGCACATACCCCAAGGACTCCACATGTTCCTTGGGAATCAGCATGAAATGCACTTGCGCCACCGGGTTGATGTCGTGGAAGGCGAATATTTCGTCGTCTTCATAAACCTTGCGGCTAGGAATCTCGCCTCTGACGATCTTGCAGAAGACGCAGTTATCGACCGTCGTTTTCATTCGCCTTGCTCTCGAGGCAGCTATCCATTGTTGCGCGCGCGTTGCCGTTCATCCGGGCCGTGATTTTTTTTCTTCGACTCCCGAGATGCCTTCGCGGCGCTTCAACTCCGCAAGCACGTCGTCGGGACCGAGGCCGTGCCAGGCCAGCATGACCAGGCAGTGGAACCACAGATCGGCGGTTTCGCGAACGATGTGAAGTTTATCACCGTCCTTCGCCGCCAGCAGGGTCTCGGCAGCCTCTTCGCCGATCTTCTTCAGGACGGTATCGTGGCCTTTCGCGAACAAGCCGGCCACGTAGGAACTGGCCGGATCGGCCCCCTTGCGGGATTCGATGGTCTCGCTAAGGCGGCGAAGAATGTCCGGATCGTTCATGGCTTCGAATCGTAAATTTGCCCGGGATCTTTGAGAACAGCTTCGGTTTCGACCCACATTCCATTTTCAAGCTTGCGAAAAAAACAGCGGCTGTGGCCGGTATGGCAGGCAATTCCGCCAACTTGTTCCACTTCAAGCACGATCACATCGGCATCGCAGTCCAAACGGACCTGCTTGATCAGCTGCGTGTGTCCGGATTCCTCGCCCTTGCGCCACAGGCGCTTGCGCGAGCGCGACCAGTATACCGCCCGGCCCGAGCGCACCGTTTCAGCCAGGGCCTCACGATTCATCCAGGCCAGCATCAGCAATTTCCCGGTGCTTGCCTCCTGGGCAACTGCCGGGACCAGGCCTTCGGCGTCAAAGACCACTTGGTCGAGCCAGGATTCGCTCACAGCCTGACCTCGATGTTGTTCTGTGCCATGAAGCGCTTCGCCTGCTGCACGGTCAGTTCGCCATAGTGAAAAACGCTTGCGGCGAGCACCGCATCGGCTTTCCCCAGGAGAACGCCGTCGACGAGATGCTGCAGGTTGCCGACCCCGCCGCTGGCGATCACCGGTATCTCCAATGCTTCTGAGAATGCACGGGTGATTTCCAGGTCGAAGCCAGCCTTGGTGCCGTCGCGATCCATGCTTGTCAGCAGGATCTCTCCGGCGCCTGCGGCCTGCATGCGCCTTCCCCACTCCACCGCATCCAGCCCGGTCGGGTGGCGCCCGCCGTGGGTGAACACTTCCCAGCGCGGTATCGGCCCGGGAATACGCTTGGCGTCCACGGCAACCACGATGCATTGCGATCCGTATCGTCCGGCGGCGTCTTCAACCAATTGCGGATTCTGCACGGCGGACGTATTGATACTGACTTTGTCGGCGCCGGCATTGAGCAATCGGCGCACGTCGCCGACTTCGCGTACGCCCCCGCCGACCGTAAGCGGAATAAAGACCTGCGATGCCACCTGCTCGATGATTCCGAGCAGCAATCCGCGGTTGTCGGAACTGGCGGTAATATCCAGAAAAGTCAGTTCGTCGGCGCCCTGTTCATCGTAGCGGCGCGCGATTTCGACCGGATCGCCCGCGTCGCGCAACTCGACGAAATTGACGCCCTTGACGACGCGTCCGGCGGTGACATCGAGACAGGGAATGATTCGCTTGGAAAGGCCCATGACGGAAAGCGTGAGGAAGGCAGGACGGGTTAAAAGGGATTTTGGATCCGACAATCGAGTCGGGATGCACGGCAAGCTGGCCCGGTCTGGTCGAGGCGGCGCCTCTTGTGCGCTAGGAGCCTGTCGGACTCAGCGATATTTCGGTCGCCACAGGGCGTTAGATTGCTTTCAAAATTTTCCAGGAAGCCTTTACCGCCTTTAAATG
>JAYVMZ010000060.1:0-2376 GCA_043758735.1 Betaproteobacteria bacterium | reverse complement strand
GGTAATGGCGCGCGTATTGTAGCAAATCCGTCCCCTGCCGGACCCTGGTCGCCTTGATGTAAGGCAGGCCAAAACCGGCACAGTACTCGTGAGTCTCGTCACCGTGAAACTGGAGGAGCTGCGGTTTGACATCGCGGATCACCCGCTCGACTTCCGAGGGATGGGCATCGACGAACAACGCTACCGTCGTAACGAATGCCGGCAGCGCATCGACCACCTGGCGCGCAATGTCGTGCGACACCCGACGCGGACTGCCGGGATAAAAGATCATCCCGATCGCGTGTGCGCCGGCATGAGCCGCGACGAGCGCATCCTCCACACGGGTAATGCCACAGATTTTGACGGCGGTAGCCATGGTTTCGTGAGTTAGGCGCCGGCGAGCATTGCGTCTTCGATGGCCTCGACACCAGGTCGCGGCGGCAACGCCCACACCGCGTCGTACTCTACCGCGGCAAGGTACAGGCCGGCAGGAGAAAATGTCGGGGCGGCACGCGTGCGATCCCGGCTTTGCAGCAGTTCTTCCAGCCATTCCGCGGGTTGTCTTCCACCGCCGATATAGACCAGACTGCCGACGATGTTGCGCACCATGTGCTGCAGGAAGGCATCCGCCGCAAACTCGAAGCGGATCATTTCGCCTCGCCGGGTTATCTTCAATTCGCGCATCACCTTCACCGGAGTCTTCGCCTGGCACTCGGCCGCCCGAAACGCGCTGAAATCGTGTTCGCCGATCAGGCAGCGCACGGCCCGCCACATGGCCTCGACATCGAGGGTCCGATGGAACCAGCCGACCCGCTTGTGCATGAGTCCCGGACGCTGCGGACGATTCAGCAGCCAATAAACATAGCGCCGGCCGGTGGCGGAAAAGCGCGCATGGAAATCTTCCGGCACCGACCTTGACCAGGTCACCGCCACTCCTTCCGGCAGCAGCGCGTTCGCGCCCCGGGTCCACGCATTGAGCGGACGGTTTGCCGCAGTATCGAAATGCACCACTTGAGCCAGTGCGTGCACACCGGCATCCGTTCGGCCAGCGCATACGCTGACGATGCGCTCTCCGGCGACCTCAGCCAGGGCTCGATCGAGCGCATCCTGGACTCCGCAAGCCTGCGGCTGGGTCTGCCAACCGCAGAATGCGCTGCCATCGTATTCCACGCCGAGGACGATTCTCAAGCCAGGCTCCGCAGGGGGACCGGATCGCAGCATGTCGCTGCCAGTTGCGTTGGAAGGGGATTGTGCAGCATGCGGCAGCGACGGCAAACCGCCCTGCCGGTTCCGGGATCAGGAATCCAGACTGGACAGCAGCGACTGCGCCGCGGTTTTTTGCTCGGCGTCGCCCTCTGCAAGTACTTCCTTGAGGATCTCGCGCGCGCCATCCTTGTCACCCATTTCCTGATACGCCTTGGCCAGATCAAATTTGGTCTGCACGTCGTACCAATGATCGTCCTTGCCGGTCGGCGA
Organism: Betaproteobacteria bacterium; assembly: GCA_043758735.1. GTDB lineage: Bacteria > Pseudomonadota > Gammaproteobacteria > Burkholderiales > JACQAP01 > JACQAP01. The sequence continues at coordinate 921 of JAYVMZ010000060.1, read as the reverse complement.
GATCGCTGGTGCCGTTTCCGTAGCGAGATCCAGGCTGATACCGGACAAATCGATTTCCCGTGCTGACGGCGTATTGCCCATGTGTGGCTCGCCTGGCGTATCCAGCGACAACCCGCTCATGTCGAAATCGAGCCCTTCAGCGGCCGTTTCGGCCGGGCGCGCCGGAGCTGCGGCCGGAGAAGCCGTAAGCGAATTCAGGTCGATATCGAAATCGAGTCCCGACGAACTGGTCGGTTGCATCGCCGGCGCTTCCGGTGCGGCAGCTTCCGCGGCGGGCAGGTCAACATTGAAGTCCATGGCCGGGACCGCCGCCGGTTCGAAAGAAACTGTGGTGTCGTGCGCCGGCTCGGCGGCGGGGTCGATGATCTGGGTCCTGTCGAAGGGGCTGCCGCCTTCGCCCAAGTCGATATCGGTCGCGGTGACCGCCGTCGAATCCTCGGATCCAATGTTGAAATCAACGTTCTCTGCGGCGGCGCTGGCGGCAGCCGCGCCCGCAACTGCGCCGGAGGCGGATTTGCCAGCGGCATAACGCGTATTTTCGGGATCGACCTGATAGCCCAGGGCGACCGCCTGATCCCAGATTTCGCCTGCACCGCCCGTGGCCTGCTGCAGATCGCGCGCCACCTTCTCGAAAGATTTGGCGTCCTTGCGATTTGCGTAAATCTGCAGCAACTTCAGGTGGATTTCATAGCGCTTGGGAGAACTCTGCAGCGCTTCTTTGAGCAGCTCTTCGGCCTGGGCGTCGCGGCCGTAGGCAAGGAAGATTTCCGCTTCGGCTACCGGATCGACTTCATCGGACGTTTCTCCGCCTGTTTCCGCTGCAGCGTTCGCGGCTGCGCTCTGCGGGCTGAATGCGGTTCCGGCGCCCTGCGGTTCTGCAGTACCCCTCGCAGGGCCAGATTCTTCGGCGTCGGACTTCGA
>JAYVMZ010000059.1:0-3314 GCA_043758735.1 Betaproteobacteria bacterium | reverse complement strand
CCCACGATCGGCGTCACGCGGAATCCCGTGGGGATGTCGTAATCCGGTAGGCGGCCGATGATTTCCACGTGCGACGGACTCAGGCCGGTTTCTTCGTGTGCCTCCCTCAGTGCGGTTGCAATGCGGTCGGCGTCACCCTCGTCCACCCGCCCGCCGGGAAAGCTGATCTGACCGGCATGGTCGTGCAAATGCGCGGTGCGCTGGGTCAGCATCAGGGTCAACCCGCCGGGCTGATTGACTATGGGCACGAGAACGGCCGCCGGCACCGGCTTGTGCTCGGGCGGATGCACGTAAAGCGGAAAACTCGCGTCTTCCTGCAGGCTACCCTGGCCGCGCAGGCGTTCCAGGAGCCAGGCACGGCTGAACTGCGAATCCTTGACGACGTCTGATCGGGGCACTTAGGGCGGAGTAATATTCATGATGATGGCTATTTTAACTCCGGCAACGTGAACAGATTCTTGCAGATGGATTTCGGAAATCCGGATTTGCCGCGTTTCCGCTACCGGCCCCTGCCCTGCATTGCCCTCGGAGCGTTGCTTGCGCTGCCACTGACAGCGCACGCGGACTGCCAGCAGCAGTTGCAACAGCTTTCCGCCGATTTGCGTGGCGTGTCATTGACTGAAACGCAGAAACAAACCATCGGCGGCATCGTGGACGACGCCCGCCGCTATTGCTGGGTGCACCGCGAAGAACCGACAATGGAAATCATCGCAAAGGCGCGGCAAACAGCCGGCATCAAGCCGCGTGGCGAGGAATTCGATTGGGAGACAGTGCCGCTGGAATCGTTAGAGCGGCGCTAAAAGCGGTGATTGGTGATTGGTGATTGGTGATTGGTGATTGGTGATTGGTGATTGGTGATTGGTGATTGGTGATTGGTGATGGACTATTACCTTTGCCCGGTAGTTCATCTTCTTGCGTTACGTGAACTACCCTCGCATAAAGGCGAGGGGTTTGGATCCCCTGGCGGGGACTCTAAAGCGGATCAAGGGACGCTCCGACTTTGAGAACGCCGCCTTCGAGAATGCGCGCCGTGATGCCGCCGTGTCCGCGCATGGCGTTGTAACCGCCAACGCCGAGAACCTCTTCCATCCTTGAGCACGGTTCGCAGGGTCCGCTGCCTTCGAGCAGGACAGAACCGATGCGGAACTGGCGGTTGCGCAGGGCGAGCAGGTTGATGCCGGATACGAGCAGATTTCGGCGCACGCCGTCGGCGCGCACTTCGGATTTGCCGAGGATCTTTGCCACGGCTTCGAGATGCTCGGACTGAATGAGCGTGACCTGGCGCTTGCCGTTCGATTTCGACGCGTAGTGATCCCCCGCCAGGCCGTAACCTGCAATCGCTTCGACCTGATCGAGTAACGTCACCGGCGCGCGGTGTTCCGCTCGAATGCCGATCCATTCGAGCTTGCCGGCGCGTGGAAACTGCGCCATCAGCTTCGCCAACTCACTATCTGGATTCAAAAGCCCTACCTCTGTTATCACGATGGGTCACTAAGGAAACACGAAGGAGCACGAAGGCAGGCGATCCGGAATGGAGGTAGTCGGTGGTTGCCCCGACACGTTTCCTGATGTGGAAAAAATCTCGTCTGCCCCCTAACTCACTTATTCTTTGTTTTCCTTTGTGATCCTTCGTGTTCCACGCGTTTCAGAAACTTATTTCCCTACCATGTCTTCGGGCCTTACCCATTCATCAAACTGCTTTTCGGTGACGTAGCCAATCGCGAGCGCAGCCTGCTTCAAGGTCGTCCCGTCCTTGTACGCCTTCTTCGCGATCTCGGCCGCCTTGTCGTAGCCGATGTGGGGATTGAGCGCGGTCACCAGCATCAGTGACTGCCCCAGCATCTGCTCGATGCGTTCCTTGTTCGGCTCGATGCCGACGGCGCAATTGTCGTTGAAGCTCACCGCGCCGTCGGCGAGCAGGCGCACGCTCTGCAGGAAGTTGTGGATGATGAGCGGCTTGAACACGTTCAGTTCGAAATTGCCCATGGCCCCGCCGACGTTGATCGCCACGTCGTTGCCGAGCACCTGGCAGCAGAGCATCGTAAGCGCTTCCGACTGGGTCGGATTGACCTTGCCCGGCATGATCGAGCTGCCGGGCTCGTTCTCCGGGATGCGCAGTTCGCCGATGCCGCTGCGCGGACCGGAGGCGAGCCAGCGGACGTCGTTGGCAATCTTCATGAGTGAAGCCGCCAGCGTCTTCAGCGCACCATGCGCGTGCACCAACGCATCGTTGGCGGCAAGTGCTTCGAACTTGTTACGTGCCGCAATGAAAGAAAATCCGGTGGATTTCGCCAGCTCCTTCGCCACGCGATTGCCGAATTCCGGGTGGGCATTGAGGCCCGTGCCTACGGCGGTGCCACCGATCGCGAGTTCAGACAAGTGTGCCTGCGAACCGAGTACGTGCGCGATGCCGTGTTCGAGTTGCGAAACATAGCCGGAGAATTCCTGGCCCAGGGTCACCGGCGTGGCATCCTGCAAATGGGTGCGGCCGATCTTGACGATGTCGTCGAAGGATTCCGATTTGGCCGCCAAGGTGTCGTGCAGCCGCTTCAGGGCCGGCACCAGTTTTTCGTTCAGCGCGCCCATCGCCGCGACGTGCATCGCGGTTGGGAATACATCGTTCGAAGACTGTCCCTTGTTGACGTCGTCGTTGGGATGGACCAGGCGCTTCTGGCCGCGCCCGCCGCCAAGCAGTTCAGACGCCCGGTTGGCCAGCACCTCGTTCAGGTTCATGTTGGTCTGGGTGCCGGATCCGGTCTGCCAGACCACCAGCGGAAATTCCGCGTCGTGCTTGCCAGCGATGACTTCGTCCGCCGCTTCGACAATGGCACGCGATTTATTTTCGTCGAGAAGCCCGAGTTCGGCATTGACCACGGCGCACGCGCGCTTGACCCGCGCCAGCGCGTAAATCATTTCCAGCGGCATGCGCTCGCCGGAGATGCGGAAATTTTGCAGGCTGCGCTGAGTCTGTGCCCCCCACAGCCGCTCCGCGGGGACTTCTATCTCGCCGAAGGTATCTCGCTCTATCCTGGTTTTCATAGGCATAACCCTAAACCCATTTAGCCACAGAGGACACAGAGATCACAGAGGAAGGAAGGGCAAATTGGCGATTACAAGGAATATCGATAGGCGTGGAAGTCCACATTCATATTGCGGCATAGCGATGCCTACCACCGTTCCGGTTCCGGTTTGGTGTTTCTCTGTGCCCTCTGTGTCCTAAAAGGGTACTCCACGCTTCGCGAGGGTATCTGTGGCTAATATGTCCTTTTCTGGAATCTGCGTCAGCGAACAGATGCGGCGCCAAGGTCGGCGAG
>JAYVMZ010000058.1:0-17480 GCA_043758735.1 Betaproteobacteria bacterium | reverse complement strand
AAACCACCGCGCGTTGACTTCTCGCCAGCACTGCTTGGGCCCATGCCTCTATCACCGAGACAGAACTTCGTGAATTTCATCTAACCGAACAGTATTGGGTCAAGCCTTGCCTTTTGCCTGCCTGGCTTGTGAGTGGTTGCGTTAAATCGATAATCAGTCGGATCAATCCTTCCCCCCACGCGCGCAGACGACTTCGATCGTGGTCTCAGCGTGGGTGTTCGGCCGCACGTCCTCCCAAAGGCGCTTTTTCATCGGACCGGACGACCAGACCAAATCGCCGTTCTCGCCGATCATATCGATCCGGGTGACGCGGTTGATGCGGCGCGCACAGTCAATTTCTACCGTGCCGATGGTTTCCTTGAACGTCGTGGAGGCGCCACCGAGCGTATCGGTCAGGATCTGCGTGAAAATGCCGCGCTTGAGTACACTGACGTTTTCGCCGTCGACTTTGATCGACTCCAAGTCGACGTAGTACTTCGCCTGCGTGTCGTCGCCCACCTCCACCCAGTCCGCGCAGTTTGCCGAAACGGCCGCGAACAGCGCGGCAGTCGCCGCGAGCCTGGCCGTTTCTTTTTTCAATTTGAAAATCGCCATGGGCCGACGTTAGCCGTCCGCCCCCCTTACGTCCAGCGCCACGGCGCGGACCGCATCTATTGCTGCTGTTGCTGCGCCTGGGGCGCCGCTACAAACGCTACGCCGCTATCCGGCTGCCGGCGCAAATCGAGGGTGAGCGGAAATTCCGGGGAGGGATTTTCCCGCTTGACGACCATTCTTCCAGGGGTATGCCCTTGGGCCATGAAGCGCGCCACGCGGCGTGCCTCGGCCTCGTTCGCGTTGACCGGCACGGTTGCGTAACTGCGGCCCCCGGGATGGGAGACGTGATAGGTACAGCCGCCGATCGCGCGGTCGTTCCAGGTATCCACGACGTCGAACTTCAAGGGCGCATGCACGCCTATCGACGGATGCAATGCCGAGGGCGGTGCCCAGGCTTTGTAGCGCACGCCCGCGACATACTCGCCGCGCACGCCGGTGGCCGCCATCGGTAGCATGCGGCCGTTGCAGGTGATCACGTAGCGGCTGCCGTTCATGTGCGTGACACGAACCTGCATACGCTCGACCGAGGAATCCACGTAGCGCGCCATTCCTCCGCCCGAAGCTTCCTCGCCGAGCACATGCCAGGGTTCCAGCGCCTGACGCAATTCGATCTGCATGCCGTCGCACGACAACGTGCCGTAGCGCGGGAAGCGGAATTCAAAAAACGGTGCGAACCACTCCATCCTGAAGGCATAGCCGGCATCGCGCAGATCGTTCACCACGTCGCGCATGTCCTGCGCGATGAAATGCGGCAGCATGAAGCGATCGTGCAGGCTGGTGTCCCACGCGATGAGGCGGCCGCTGTAAGGCGTCTTCCAGAAGCGCGCGATCAGGGCGCGCAGCAACAGCATCTGCGCGAGGCTCATCTGCCAGTGCGGCGGCATCTCGAACGCGCGGAATTCCAGCAGGCCGAGGCGTCCCGTCGGTCCGTCCGGGCTGTACAGCTTGTCGATGGAGAATTCGGCGCGATGGGTGTTGCCGGTAACATCGACCAGCAGATTGCGCAGCAAGCGGTCCACCAGCCAAGGCTCGGCGACCTCTTCTCCCGGATTGTTTTTCCTTTGCATCTGCTCGAAGGCGATTTCAAGCTCGTACAGGCTGTCGTTGCGCGCCTCGTCGACGCGCGACGCCTGGCTGGTCGGGCCGATGAACATGCCCGAGAACAGATAGGACAAAGCCGGATGGTTCTGCCAGTAACTGATCAGGCTGCGCAGCAGGTCCGGGCGGCGCAGCAGGGGGCTGTCGGGCGGGGTCACCCCGCCGATGGTGACGTGATTACCACCGCCGGTGCCGGTGTGGCGGCCGTCGATCATGAATTTCTCTGTGCCCAGGCGGGTCAGCCGCGCCTGTTCGTAAAGGATGCGGGTGTTGTTGCTCAACTCGTCCCAGCTCGATGCGGGATGGATGTTGACCTCGATCACGCCGGGGTCGGGCGTGACTGCAAAGCGCCGGATGCGCGGATCGAAAGGCGGCAGGTAGCCCTCGAGCACGACCGGCGTCTTCAGTTCTGCGGCAACGGATTCCACGGCGCTGACGAGGTCGATCCAGTCCTCGATATTCTGCAGCGGCGGGAAAAATACATGCACCTTGCCGACGCGCGCCTGCACGCACAGCGCGGTGTGGATAATTTCGATGGCCGACTTGTCGATCTCGAGCACGGGCGTTGCCAGCGGTTTCACCTTGACCGCGACGGCGACGCCTGCCTCCCGCAACGGCACGCGGGGCTGGAACGGATCCGGGGCATGCAAGGGATCGACGTCGCGCGGCGCAATCCAGGGCAGCGAGTCGAGCGGCAGCCGGAAGCCCATCGGCGAATCGCCGCCGACCAGATAGAGATGCTCGCGCTTGAGCGGCCAGAGGCTCGAACGCCAGGTGCGACCCTGGTTCGGTCCGGCCGGCTCCGGTTTCAGCGGCAGCACGTAACCCACCGCCTCGCCAAGACTTTTACCCAGCAGCGAACTCAGGCGTTTGCGATCCAGGGAATCGTCCAGCTTCCATTTCAGCGGGTCGATGTTGACCGGCAGCTTCTGCTCGGATTGCGCGACTTGCCAGACGTCCTCGTAGGCCGGAATGACGTAATCCGAATGCAGGCCCAGCTTCATCGCGAGCTTCGTGGCGAACCGCTGCGCCTGCGCCGTGCCGATGGCGGGATCGGCGCGATCCGCCGCAAGCAGGCTGGCGTCCCGCCACAGCGGTTTACCGCCCGTGCGCCACAGGCAGGTCAGTGCCCAGCGCGGCAAGGGCTCGCCCGGATACCATTTGCCCTGGCCCTCGTGCATCAGGCTGCCGGGCGCGAAGTGCTCGCGCATGCGCAACCACAACTCCCCCGCCAGCTTGCGCTTGTGTTCACCGAGCGCGATCGTGTTCCATTGCGCGCCTTCCATGTCGTCGATGGAAACGAAAGTCGGCTCGCCCCCCATTGTCAGGCGCACGTCCCAGGCCGAGAGCTGGGCATCGACCTTGCGCGCAAGCGCATCGATTTCCGTCCAGCGGCTCTCGCTGTAAGGCAGCGTCACGCGCGGATCTTCGTGGATGCGGGACAGTTCCATGCGGAAGCCGAACGTCACTTCGCACTTGTCGGTAAAGCCGATGACCGGAGCCGCGCTCGAGGGCGCTGCCGTGCATGCAAGCGGAATGTGCCCTTCGCCCGCGAACAGGCCCGAAGTCGGATCGAGGCCGACCCAGCCTGCGCCGGGGATGTAAACCTCGGTCCATGCGTGCAAGTCCGTAAAATCCTTGGCCGGTCCGTGCGGGCCGTCGAGTGATTTGACGTCCGCGGTCAGTTGCACCAGATAGCCGGATGCGAATCGCGCAGCGAGACCGAGGTGGCGGAAAATCTGCACCAGCAGCCACGCGGAATCGCGGCAGGAACCGCGGCGCAGTGCCAGCGTCTCCTCGCAGGCCTGGATGCCAGGCTCCATGCGCACGATGTAACCAATGTTGCCCTGCAGGCGCGAGTTCGCCGCGACCAGCATGTCGACGATCGCCAGTTTCCCGGTAAGGACCTCGCGTCCGAACGCAACCAGCCAGTTGGCAAGCAGCGCTCCGGGTTCCTCCGTTTCGAGGAAGGGCTGCAATTCCTTGAGCAAGGCCTCCGGATAAGCGAAGGGAAAAGTTTCAGCGTATTTCTCGACGAAGAAATCGAAGGGATTGATGACTGTCATGTCGGCCACCAGGTCGACCGTGACCTTCAACTCCGTGGCTTTGTCGGGGAATACCAGCCGCGCCACCCAGTTGCCGAACGGATCCTGCTGCCAGTTGGTGAAATTCTTCGGGGTAACCGTCAGCGAATAGCTGTTGATCGGCGTGCGGCAGTGCGGAGCCGGCCGCAGGCGGATCTCGTGCGGCGACAGGTTAACCGGGCGATCGAAGCTGTACGTCGTCTCGTGGGTAAGCGCAACGCGAATGGTCATGAAGGGCAGTGACTGGTGACTGGTGACTGGTGACAAGAAAAGACGCGTAAATCTGCGAGCGCGACTTCAGATTTCGTTCCCCTCGCCCCTCGCCCCTCACCCCTTATGGTCGGAGACCGGTATCCCGCCACGCGGGGCGTCCCTGGGTCCATCACGATAGCCAGTCGGGATTGGGGAGTTCGGCGAATAGCTTGCGCATGCCGCCGCCCCAGCTCTGGCGAATCATGGAGAAGTACGCATCGCCCTCGCCGATGCGCTTTTGCATGCCCATGCGCAGCGAATCGCGCGGATACCATGCCAGGTCGATCGGCAGGCCGACTGAAATGTTGCTGCGAATGGTCGAATCGAACGAAATCAGCGCGCATTTCGCCGCTTCCTGGTACGGCGTCGCACTGCTCAATACACGGTCAAGGATCGGCTTGCCGTACTTGCTCTCCCCCACCTGGAAATAGATGGTGTCGGACAGCGCCTCGATGAAGTTGCCCTGCGCATAGATGTTGAACAGGCGCGGCTCTTCGCCCTTGACCTGGCCGCCGAGCAGCAACGTGGCGTTGTAATCGATGTTGCTTTGCGCGAGATAGGGTCCGTCGCGCCGCTGGATATCGCGTAACGCGTCGCCGACCAGGGTGGCGACATCGAACAGGCTGCCGACGTTCCAGATCGACTCCTTCTCTGGCTCGAAGTGCTTGTGGCGGTCCAGGATGTTCATCACACCCTGGGTCACGGCCAGGTTTCCGGACGAAAGGATCACGAACATGCGTTCGTCCCTCTGCTCGAAGATTCTCATCTTGCTGAAGGTGGCGATGTGATCGACGCCGGCGTTGGTGCGGGAATCCGAGGCGAACAACATTCCGGAGTCCAGTTTGATGGCTACACAGTAAGTCATGGACGTTCCATATATCGAGGAGCGACATGATAACCCAGCCGCATAGCTGCCCGTTCACGCGTAGGCAACATTAAAAAAGCTGCGGTTGACTTCGTCGCCCAGCTCCTGCACCCGGTCCAGGAAGTCCGTCAGATATTCGTGCAATCCGGCGCCAAAGATCGCGTCGATGCGCCCGAAGCGCAGGCCGGCATGCAATTCTCCCGCGCGGCGCAGGGCTTCGCCGGAGTATGGGGTGGTGATGGTCTGGAAGATTTCATACGACTCCTCCATGCAGGCGTGCAGCGAGCGCGGCATGTCCCGGCGCAGAATCAGCAGTTCGGCGACCCGCAGCGGCGTAATCACGTCGCGATATACTTTGCGGTAGGACTCGAATGCGGACACTGAACGCAGCACCGCCGCCCACTGATAGTAATCGACGGCGCCACCCACATCCTCCACCTTGGGCAGCAGCACGTGATACTTCACGTCGAGTATGCGCGCGGTGTTGTCGGCGCGTTCCAGGAAGGTGCCGAGGCGGTTGAAATGGAAAGCGCCGTCCTTGAGCGCCGTGCCAACCGTGACGCCGCGGAACAGGTGGGAACGCTCCTTGACCCAGTCGAAAAAAGTCAGCGCGCCGTCGCCAGCCAGCCGGTCTTCGGTCAGGTGCTGCAATTCCAGCCAGGTGGAGTTGAGCACTTCCCACATTTCGGAGGTCACGTTGCCGCGCACCGCGCGCGCATTCTCCCGCGCCGCCTTGGCGCACGAGATGATCGATCCGGGATTTTCCGGATCGAGCGCCATGAACATCATCACGTCGCGGGCGGTCACTGTGCTGTAGCGCCCCTCGAAGGGATACAGCGTGCCGGAAATGTTGAGCGGAGCCAGCCATTCCGACTCCTGCGTCTCGGACGCCTGCGACATGAGCGACATGCGATAGGCCACATCGAGAATGCGCGCCGTATTCTCCGCGCGCTCGACATAGCGCGCCATCCAGTAGAGGTTCGAGGCGGTGCGACTCAGCATAAATTCCGTGACTGTCGTGAAAACACGCCGCGCTTTTTGGCGTGTTTCAGTGCAGGCTCATGCCTCGCATGGCGCGGCGTGATGCCGGCACTACAATTCAATTCATGCGGCTGAGAAAGCCGCATCCTTGTGACGACTTGACTACGTAGCAGTCCGGGAGCACTTGCGACAGTCACAACAGTTACGGCAGTCACGACAGTCACGCCTCCACGATCCACGTGTCTTTCGTTCCGCCGCCCTGCGAGGAATTCACCACCAGCGAACCCTCGCGCAACGCCACCCTCGTCAGGCCGCCCGGGACCATCATCACGTCCTTGCCCGACAGCACGAAAGGACGCAAATCGATGTGACGCGGGGCGACGCCCTGCTCGACGAAAATCGGGCACGTGGACAGCGACAGCGTGGGCTGGGCGATGAATTTCTCCGGTGAATCGAGGATGCGCTGCCGGTAGGCCTCGCGCTCGCGTTCGGTGGATGTCGGCCCGATCAGCATCCCGTAACCGCCCGATCCGTGCACTTCCTTGACCACGAGTTCGGCCAGATGCGCCAACACGTAGGCGAGGTCGTCCTTGAAACTTAACTGATAGGTCGGCACGTTGGTGAGCAGCGGCTCCTCGCCCAGGTAGAAGCGGATCATCTCCGGCACATAGGGATAGATCGACTTGTCGTCCGCCACGCCGGTACCGATGGCATTGGCGAGCGTAACCTTGCCCTTGCGATAAGCTTCCACCAGTCCGGGCACGCCGAGCATCGAATCGGCGCGGAATGCCTGCGGGTCGAGGAAATCGTCATCGATGCGGCGATAGATCACGTCCACGCGTTGCGGCCCGCTCGTCGTGCGCATGTAGACCGCGTCGTCGCGGACGAACAGGTCGGGGCCTTCCACCAGTTCGATGCCCATCTGCTGTGCCAGGAAGGCATGTTCGAAATAGGCGCTGTTGAACTGGCCCGGCGTCAGGACCACGACGGTCGGATTCTCCACGCCGCTTGGCGAGACGCTGCGCAGGTTCTCCAGCAGCATGTCCGGATAATGCTCGACCGGCGCGATCGACTGGCTTGCGAACAATTCCGGCACCAGGCGCATCATCATCTTGCGGTTCTCCAGCATGTAGGACACGCCAGAGGGGGTGCGCAGATTGTCTTCCAGCACGTAGTATTCGCCCGCTCCCGCGCGCACCAGGTCGATCCCGGCGACGTGCGCATAGATTCCGCCGGGCACGTCGAGGCCGACCATTTCCGGGCGGAACTGCTTGTTCTCGGTTACGCGTTCCTTCGGAATGTGGCCGGCGCGGAGGATTTCCTGGTCATGGTAGATGTCGTGCAAAAAGGCATTCAATGCCTTGATACGCTGGCGCAGTCCCTTGGCGATCGCGCGCCATTCCGCCGCGGGAATGATGTGCGGAAGCATGTCGAACGGAATCAGCCGCTCGGAGCCGGCCTCTTCGCCGTAAACGGCAAAGGTAATGCCCACGCGATGGAAGAGCAGATGGGCCGCCTGGCGCATCTTCACGATGTGCTCCGGCGGCGTCCCGGCTATCCATTCCGCGAGCGGCTGGTAATGGCTGCGCACACTGCCGTCAGCCAGATACATTTCGTTGTAGTAGGAATCGAAAGACATGGCTTAAACCCCAAGTCGATTCAGCAACCGCTGTGCCACCACCATTGAATCGCCCCTTGGAAGAACTAACCTCATGAACAAAATAGCCATTCCCGCCTCTGATAGCAGCGCAAGCGCCTTCAGCCGAAACGCCATGCACCGCGCCAAGGCGTCGCCACTGCGAAGTGCACCGGTTTGGGTACGCGGCTTGTGTCAGCCAAGCCTGGCGACAAAGCTTACAACTTCCGCGCCAATCGAACGGATCGTTTCCCGTTGCCGCTCGTCCCGTAGATTGTCGTCGGCGTCGAATGCCTCGTTGACGCGCGGGATGCCAAGGTGGGTTGGAACGATGATCACGCCGAGGTGGGAGAGTATCGCGCGCAGCATGCCCAGGCTGCGCACGCCGGCGAAACTACCCGGGGAAGCGGACATGAGTCCGGCCACCTTGCCGCGAAATGCCACCTGCGGCGCGTCACCCGGTTCCGGGCGCGAAGCCCAGTCGATCGCATTCTTGAGCACGGCGGTTATGGCGGTGTTGTATTCCGGCGAGCTGACCAGCCAGCCCTTGTGCTCGATCAGCAACCGCTTGAACAGTTTTGCGTTCGGCGGCAACCCCTGGTCCCGTTCGATATCGCCGTCGTAGAGCGGCATCGGAATGTCGCGCAGGTCGAGCTCGGTGACTTCCGCGCCGGCTGCACGTGCGCCTTGCGCCGCAATGCGGACCAACTTTTTATTGAAGGAAGCGCTGCGCAGACTGCCTGCAAACGCGAGAATTTTGGGTTCCATCGCCTTCAGCCCAGTCAGGATGCGTTCAAGCCGGCGCGCGCTGCGGGCACTGTGTAAGCTCAGTTCAGGCGATGTTCTGCTCGAGTTCGCCGGTGTTGACGAGCTTGATGAGCTGGAGATTGGTCAGGGGCCGGCCGAACAGGTAGCCCTGTGCGTACTGGCAGCCGTAGGCATTCAGGAAGGCGAGCTGGGCTTCGTTCTCCACACCCTCGGCGATTACCTTGATGCCCAGGCTACGCGCCAGCGTAATGATGGCGCGGACGATCGCCGCATCGTTCGGGTCAGAGGAAATGTCGCGTACGAAGGACTGGTCGATCTTCAGCAGGTCCAGCGGCAGCCGCTTGAGATAGGACAGGCTGGAATAACCGGTTCCGAAATCGTCAATGGCGATCTGCACGCCAAGCGCGGCCAGCCTCTCGAGCGTGACGATCGAGGCTTCCGCGTCGTTCATGACGGCGCTCTCGGTCAGCTCTAATTCCAGGTTTTTCGGCAGCACGCCGGTGTCGCGCATGATGTCCATGACGAGTTCCGCGACGTCGTACTCCTGGAACTGGCGCGCCGAAACGTTCACCGCGACCTGCAGGGAGTACCCGGCATCCTGCCACTCGCGGATCTGCCGGCAGGCCGCATGCAGCACCCATTCGCCGATCTGTCCAACCAGCCCCGCTTCTTCCGCCACCGGCACGAAGCGCGACGGCGAAATCATGCCGAGCTTCGGGTGCTTCCAGCGCAGCAACGCCTCCGCCCCGAATATGCGGCGTGTCGCAAGATCGATCTTCGGCTGGTACAACAGGCTCAGTTCATCGCGCTGGATGGCCGTGCGTAGCCCCGCCTCGATCAGCATGCGCTCATGCACCTCCTGATTCATGTCGGCCGTGAAAAACTGGAAATTGTTGCGCCCGAGATGTTTGGCGGTCGACATCGCGGCATCGGCGTGCTTGATGAGCTCGTCGACGCTGCCCGCGTCCTCGGGATACAGGCTGATTCCCACCGATGCGGAAACGAATAATTCCTGGCCCTCGCCGGGGAACGCCCTGGAGAGGTCGTCGAGCATCACTTCCGCGGCCGCCGACAACGCCTGCAGGCTGGTCACGTTCGGGAACACGATGGTGAACTCATCGCCCCCGACGCGGGCGACGGTGCCGGCCTCCCGGGTGGCCTTGCGAACCCGCTCCGCAGCCTGCTTCAGCAGCGCGTCGCCGACGTAGTGGCCCAGGGTCTCGTTGACCACCTTGAAGCGATCCAGGTCGATGTGCATGAGGGCGACGCGCAGCCGGTTGCGATGCGCGTGCGCGATCACCTGCGTGAGCCGGTCCTGCATCAGGAAACGGTTCGGCAGGCCGGTTAGCACGTCGTAGTTGGCGAGATACTGCACACGTTCTTCGGCACGCGTTCGCTCAGTGACATCGCGCGAAGTCAGCACGATGCCGCGAATGCCCGGATGTTCCAGCAGGTTGTTGCCCAGCGCTTCCAGGTGGATCCATGAGCCGTCGGCGTGCCGAAAGCGCATCAGGACCGGCGCCGTCGAGACCTCGCCTCTGAGCAGCGCGTCGAACGCCTCGCGCGCGCGCGCGACATCCTTGGGATGCAGGGTCTCGAACGGCGTCTTGCCGATCAGCGTGCCCGGCGGGTAGCCCAGGATGCGGGAGGCCGCCGGCGATTCGTAGATCGTCACCCCATTCGAGTCATGAATGGTGATGATGTCGAAGGAGTTCTGAACCAGCGCGCGGAAACGGGCTTCGCCTTCCTGCAGGATGTCCGTCTTGCGTCGATCGCGCGGCGAACGCTCGAAGGGACCGGAGCGCATGCCTACCCCCGCCTCACCGCTGTGCGCCGGTGACCGCTATGTTGTCCAGTATTCAAGAACTGCCCCCTGCAAAGCCCGGGCTCCGGCGAACGCGCACGCCCTGGCGAGTTACTATAATTATTAACTACGCAGTATTACGAATTGTTTATACTGCATTTTTTGGAACAATTCCAGTGTGAAATTGGCTCCGGCCTTTAGGCGGGTACAGGGAAGCATGTTCCGGGTCCCGCTGTCTGATCAGAAAGCAGCGGGACTTAATCCGGCGCCGCGATGTGTATCGCGCTACGAGTCCTGCTCTTGCGCCGTCTTGCCGCTACAATCCGGGGCGTCGAATCCACTCAGATTATAGATCGGGCCACATTTATGCCCCCTGCCTCGGTGCAACTCAAGACCACCGACGCGGGGGAGCGTGTCGTCATGCTCTCCGGTAACTGGACACTCGTCACACTGCGATCCTGTATCGGGCGCGTATTGCGATCGCTTCAATCCGTTGCTGCCGATCCGACGCTGAAATGGGATCTGCGCCAGATCGATGCACTGGACAGCACCGGAGCTTTGTTGATCTGGCGAGCCTGGGGCAGCGACAGGCGCAGTTCGAGTCTGCTCAATACGGACCACGCGGCCATTCTGGAACGAGTTGCCGCCGTGCCGCCCGTAGAAGCGGCGCGCTGGCGTCCGGACCTGCTGGCCCCGATCGTTTTTCTCGGCCGCCGCGAATCCCGGTTCTTCGAACACGTTCTGGCCATCGTTACGCTCGTCGGCATGCTCGTCCTGGATGCCTTTTATCTGCTCGCGCATCCACGACAGATACCCTGGCGCGAACTCTCGGCGACCATCTACAAGGCCGGCGCACTTGCCATGCCAGTCACTGCACTGGTCGGCTTTCTGATTGGCGTCGTAATTTCCTACCTCACCGCCGATACGCTCAAGGCCTACGGGGCCGGCATTTATATCGTCAATCTGCTGGGCATATCTATCATTCGCGAATTGGGGCCGCTGCTGGTTGCAATCCTCGTCGCAGGCCGCTCCGGCTCGGCAATGACCGCCCAGATCGGCGTCATGCGGGTCACCGAGGAAATAGATGCCATGATCACCATGGGAATCTCACCGATCTCGCGCCTCGTGCTGCCCAAAGTGGTCGGCATGGCGGTGGCAATGCCTCTGATTTCCATCTGGGCGATTGCGGCCGCCCTGCTCGGGGGTGCCTTGGCGGCAAAGGCTCAACTGGGCATCAGCGTCATCTATTTCCTCGGCTCTCTGCCCAAAGCCGTCGCTCCGGATAACCTCTGGATATCCGGAGTCAAAACCTTAAGCTTCGGCATGGCGATCGCGCTGATCTCGTGTCACTTCGGATTGCGCACCAAGCCCAATACGGAGAGCGTATCCAATTCGATCACGACCTCGGTGGTCGCTGCAATAACCGTCGTTATTCTGCTCGATGCGGTGTTCGCGATCATGTTCAGAAACGTGGGCTTCGAATGACGTCCGGACCCGTGATCGAAGTGAAGGGTCTGTTAACCAAACGTGGCGGTCAGACAGTTCATCGCGATCTGGACATGAAGGTCGAAGCCGGAGAAATCATCGGCCTCGTCGGCGGGTCCGGAAGCGGCAAGACCACGTTGCTCCGCGTTGTCATCGGCCTCAATGCGCCGGCAAGTGGAATCGTGAGATTGTTCGGAATGGACCCGTTGAACGCTGAACGGCAAAGGCGGCTGGCGATGCAACGGCGCTTCGGCACCCTGTTCCAGGCCGGCGCCCTGTTCTCGGCGCTGAGCGTATTCGACAACGTGGCCCTGCCTCTGCGAGAATTACGCAGCCTGGACAAACGCCTGATTCGCGACCTGGTGATGCTCAAGCTGCATCTGGTGGAAATCGAACCCGTGCACGCCGGCAAGATGCCGGCAGAACTGTCCGGCGGGATGGTCAAGCGCGTGGCCCTTGCGCGAGCACTCGCGCTCGATCCGGAACTGCTGGTTCTTGATGAGCCTACCGCCGGTTTGGACCCGGACCGCAGCCGCGGCTTCGTCAAACTGGTAAAGTCGTTATCGAGCGAACATGGGTTGACGGTGTTCATGGTCACGCACGACGTGGATACGCTCAGTACCCTCGCCACTCGCGTTGCCGTGCTAGCCGAGGGCCACATCGTCGCCGACGGCCCGCTGGACGAAGTCAAACAGAACACGCATCCTTTTATCGCCAGTTTTTTCGGCACGGCGCAAACGCTGCCCCACCCGACCTGACATGGAAAGCCGCTCTTACGCCCTGTTCACCGGGTTGTTCACGATCCTGCTTGGCATCGCGCTGGCAGCGAGCTTTATCTGGTTCCGCGGCGACAGCAAAAGCTACAGTGCTTACCTGGTCGTTTCGAAATTTCCGGTCAATGGCCTGAACCGGCAGGCCGCGGTACGCTTCCGCGGCGTCGAAATAGGCAAGGTCGAGGATATCTTTATCGATCCGCAGGATTCGAAAATCATCCTGATCCGCGTCGTGCTGGACGATTCCGTGCCGATCACGCGCGGGACATTTGCGCAAATCGGCTACCAGGGGCTTACCGGCATCGCCTACGTGGTGCTGGACGATGACGGCTCGAATCCCGCTCCGCTTCAGGTCCCGGCAGGGGGGCTCGCGCGCATTGAAGTGCGCGGCAACGTGTTCGACGACCTTACGCTGTCCAGCAAGGCATTGCTGCAGCAGGCGACCGACCTGCTCGACCGGTTGAACAAGATCGCCAGCGATACCAATCAGACGCGCATCGAAAACACACTCGCCAATTTCGAAAAAGCGTCCGCCCAGCTCGAGCCCGCGCTGCGCGCTATACCGGAGGTGACCGAACGCGCCAGGAAATTCCTCGATGAGGACAATCAGGCCAGCCTGCGCAGGTCGTTGGCCAACATCGAGCAGGCCACCGGTTCGGTCGGGCCGGTTGTCGAGGATTCGCGCAAGGTCCTCGCCAACATGCGCACGCTCTCGGACAAATTGGAAAAGCTGAGCACGGAGATCTCGTTGGAAATCACCGAAAGCACGCTGCCAAAGGTCAACCAGCTCGTGGAGCAGCTCGACCGGGACACCCAGGATTTCCACCACCTGATGCTGCAAATCGAACGCGAACCGCAGAGCCTGGTTTTCGGGCGCCAGCGGCCACAACCCGGGCCGGGCGAACCGAGATTCCAAGGTGCACGAAAATGAAAAGGCGGATCATGCTCCTCGCGGTCGCGGTGCTTGCCGGTTGTGCCGTCGGCAGCAAGCAGCCCGTCGAAATCTACGACTTCGGCATTCCCGCTGCGGTGGCGCCCCCTGCAGGGCAGGATGTTTTTCTCGCGGACATTCGCGCTGCGGAGTGGTTGGGCACCACGGAAATGTTGTACCGGTTGGAATATGCCAACCCGCGCAAGCTCGCGCCCTACGCCCTGAGCCGTTGGGCTGCTGCGCCTGCGCACATGTTAACGATCCGCTTGCGCCAATCGGTGGGCAACGCAACGTCTGTGCGCGGCAAGCAGACAAAATGCAGCCTGGCGCTAATCCTGTCGGAATTCAGCCAGGTATTCGGCAACGAACAGAACAGCCGCGCCGTCATGCATCTGCGTGCGACGCTTTCGGATCCTGCGGCGACCGAGGCGGCGCTCGTTCGCGAATTCCGACTGGAAAAACCGGCTCCCACGCCCAACGCTGCCGGAGCGGCAGCGGCATTTGCGGCGATCGCAACTTCGGTGGCAGAAGAACTCAATGCCTGGATATCGGAAGCGGGAATGTGCAAACGCTGAGTCGTTCTTCAGCGTTTTTTCTTCAGGAAACGCGCCGGGTCGAGCGCACTGAGTAAGGCGGCCTCGACGGGCATGGGCTCGCCGGTAATGCGGCTCGCGACGATTTCCGCCGCCAGCGCGGCCCAGGTCATGCCGCGCGATCCCAGCGCGAGGCAAGCGAACAGTCCTGCCTGTCCCTCGCCCGGCATAGCGCCAAGCACGGGCAGGCGATCGAAACTCATTGCGCGAAATGCCACCCGTCCGCCCAGCATGTCCGGCGTGATGCCTTCTCCGAACCCGGGCAGCATAGATTCCAGCCGTCGCAGGTTTGCCTCGTGGTCCTCGGTCCGCACTTCCGGTTCCGGCATATCTTCATTGAAGGTGGCGCCTATGCAGTGCTCGCCGTCGATCGCCGGGGTGACGTAACCTTCCCGGCTGACCGCTACCCTGAGAGTCCGGGCCGGCTGTTGCCGCATCAGGCTGACTTGACCGCGCACCGGCCGCAGCGGCAGCCAGGCCGCCTGGGGAAACCGGATTGCCGCGCAGGCGTTGGCCAGCACAACCACGGGCGAGCTCGCCAGAACTTCGTCCGCGCCATCGAGAACTTCCCACTGGCCGTCGACCCGACGCAGCCCGCCGACATCGTGTCCATATAAGCTCTTGACCATCCCATCCGCGCCATCGAGATTTGCCCGGCACATGCTGGCGGGGTTCGCCCACACCGCCTGGGGAAACCAGCACGCCGGTCCGGCGACCGGCACCCCCGCAAGTTCCGCCGCCTCCGCGGTTGGCACCACTTTCACGAGATCGGCCGGCAACGTGAACGCTTCAATGATGCGTTGCTGCTTGTCGAAGTGACTGGCATCGCGGGCCAGTTGCAATACGCCTCCCTCGCCATGGACGGGGCCTACTCCGGCCCTGTCCAGCGCCGCCTGATGCCGGCTCGCGTAAAGAAACGCCGCCGTGGTAAACCGGCTGTGAGTATTCCAGTCCAGCGAAAATACCGGACGGACCAGCCCCGCGGGATTGCCGGACGCTTCCTGTGCCGGCGACAGGTGGCGCTCGATCAATTGCACGCTCCAGCCCCGCTCCGCGAGACGCTGCGCGCAAGTCGTGCCGGCCAGGCCCGCCCCGAGCACAATCGCCCGCTTGTCACCTTGCGCCACGCCCTCCTCTGCAGTGCCGCGAAAACGCCCGCAAAGCATTTCACGCTTAGTTGCGAACCCCGGTCGCTTTTCGACTTCGAAACCAGCTTCGGCAAGCCCCTGGCACACCGCCGCGGCGACGGTGTAGGTCGCGAGCGTTGCACCCGGTTTCGCCAGCCGCGCCAGCTCCGTAAAAATTTCCGGGCTCCACATCTGCGGATTTTTTGCCGGGGCGAACCCATCGAGAAAAAATGCATCGGCCCGGGCATGCAACTGACGCAGCATTGCTCCGGCTTCACCGAACAGCAAGGTCAGCGTCACGCGCCCGCCGTCGAAGTGCAAGCGATGGAAGCCGGGCAGTAGGGGCGGATAGCTCGCGCGAAACTCGCGCGATAACTCGCCTAGCTGCGGATAATGCCCATGGATGAGCGCGAGTTCCGCTGGCTGGAAAGGATGCTTTTCCACCGAGACAAAGTGCAGGCGCGTGGAGGACGATCCGGCCTGGCGCAGGGCGCGCCACGTCGCCAGAAAATTGAGTCCCGCGCCGAATCCGGTTTCGACGATGGTGAAACGGCCGGCTTTCTGCCAGCGCAGCGGCAGGTCGTTGCCATTCAGAAATACATGCTGTGCCTGGGCAAGCGCGCCCTGCGGTGATGCGTAGACGTCGTCGAACCGTGCAGAATAAAGCGTGCCGTCGGCTCTGAACGATGCCTTCGCGGGAACGATGGGCTGGAAGTCAGGTAACAAGGGCATACCCTGATGCACGGAATCTACGAAGCCCGATCTGGCACCGTGACAATATCCGCGGATGGCATCTACCCACCAGAACGAATCGGAAAATATTGCGTCGCATCAAGCGACTTGTCCGGAGTCGACAGCGTCGCCGGGATGTGCTCGAGCTGGAAATTTTTCCGCTTCCATCACGCTATGTCTAGCCGGATTACGGCATTAAAAATCAATCCTGTTTCCGCATGAGGCAGCCCACTCCGGGTGCGGCAGTGAAGCGGCAGGGTGGTGACGAAGTGACCACCGCTCGCCGACATGGAAGTGAAATTTGCGTGACTCGATGCGGCACTGCACGTTCGCATTGCGGCGGCGATCGGGGCAGATGATCCGTCGCCGTTTTCGATGTTGTTCCCGTGCTTATCGGGTTGTCACACACACCCACTACCGGTAGTGTTTTATGAGTCACCGGCATAGAACTATGCATAGGTTGGGGCATATCGGCCTGTTGATTCAAGCCTACTCCCATTTTAATTTATTCTCTTCAACCCACATTCTTAATACTGTTTTCGCGTCTCTGCTTTCCGCAGATTCTGCTAGTAATGTAATGGCACCGCCATCGCTTGGAATAGTTGGAGCAACTACATCCCAATATCCTCCTGCTGGTGGCGCGTGCAACTGAATCAATTTACTAGCTGGTTGATTTGGTGAGTTTGGTTCGCTATAAGAGGCAATACTGACATATCTTTCCTTTCCTGCTCCCAAACTAAAATTATCTTCACGGAGCCACGTTTTAGAAGCATTTGTCTCGCGATCTATTAATTCATAAAATAGTTTGCAATTTGAAAGATCAATAGTGCCAGTATTTTTCACTCCGACTAGAACTGTCTTAGATACATTCACATCGTTGTAAATCTGCATTGATGTATATGGAGCTTCATGCCCGATGATGATGCTTAACTCTGGAAGCGAACGCTTGTTTGCCCCGATAATCGAAATGCGATTTTTGAAATCGTATTTACAAAACCAATGTGGTCGTATTAATGCCACAAAACTACCCAGAATAAAAATAACCCCGATGGCTAAAATGCAATACGCCGACTCGATTGGTAAATTAGGATAAATCATTGGCAATGTCCATCCAACAATCAACGCCCCAATGCCGACAAAAAATCCAATTGCCTGAGAATGCGCATTATCCATAAGCGTGACATGCCACTAATAAACGATAGCGAATAATACCCTATCATTTTGGGTAACCTGTCAAGTAGTGCATAATCGCCGTAATTAGCTGGATACCCCAAGTTAATTCGGTTACTCAACATACTACCGGTAGTGGGTGTGTGTGACAACCCGATAAGCACGGAAGCACCTATGAGTTAGACCGAACAGAACAAAGTTCAGATTCAAGATCAAAACCTGTTCGCTCAGACTCAAACCTCGATTGGAATATACTCAATTCTTGCAACATTTTTTCTTTAAAAATTAAGAGGGGAACAATCTTACCCCTCCGGCAGTAGTACATCCGCCCATTTTTGCATCATCGGCCTTCTTTCTTCCATATACATAAGCCATGGGGAGTGCTGGTAAGCGGCCGCGATTGCATTTTTTTCTACGTGGCTTAACTGCGCTTCCACTATGTGCGGCGGGTGTCCAGCATTCCTCAGCCAGGTGCTAGCCAAGGTTCTGCAGGCATGCGGGTGCAAACCTAAATTAAGATCGCGAAAAATTTTACTCAATGAATCCCTGTTCATGCTGCCGGGCTTGTGCAAGCTAGGAAAAAGGAA
>JAYVMZ010000057.1:0-2721 GCA_043758735.1 Betaproteobacteria bacterium | reverse complement strand
CGTCTATCGAGTAACCACGCGCCTGCATGTCGCGGTTGATCTTCTGGATCCACTCCAGATTGACCGTCGGTGTCACGCCGATCAGCAGGTCGACGTGGCGGGCCACGTCGACCTTGTCGGTGACGATGCCGCCATGCAGGCCTTCATAAAACAGCAGGTCGGTGTTCTCCGCCAGCTTCTCCCATGGCGTGAAGGTGCCGGCTTTGAGGCCATACCGGGCAGCGCGTTCCTCGTTGTGCAGATAGATCCGCGCATTGCCACCGCCATGCTGGCTGTATTCGCCGAACAAGGCCTCGAGTTCCTCGAACAGGTTTGCTTCCGGCCCGAAGTGACTGATGGCCTGGCCGCCGATCTGTTCATAGGCGTCGATCAGCCGGCGCATGTCATCACGTTCATAGCGATGAAAACTGTCGCCCTCGATCAGCGCCGCGTCGATCTGTTCGAGGTGGAAGATGCTCTCGAAGGTCTTGCGCACCGACGTGGTCCCGGCGCCGGAGGAACCGGTGACGGCGATGATGGGATGCTTGCGCGACATGATGGGCCGGGTGGAGGGGCACGATTTTCGAATAGCTCGGCTGCCCGGCGATGGTACAACGAAAACCGCTTTCGGCGACAAGGCGCCGAAAGCGGGGAAGCGCGGGGACTATTGCAGGGAGGCGATCGGTTCGAGCCGGGGATTGCCCTGCTTCAGGCGCGCGCCCAGCGCGTTGGCTTCCTGTTCGCTGGAAAAGCCGGCGAGCCGCAGACGATAAATCTGCCCGCCGTCCGCCTGGCCGGGCTGGATGCGCACCGGGTAACCTTCACGGCGCAGGCTATCGTAAAGGGACAAGGCTTCGAGCTGCTGCTGGTAGTTGCCGAGATAGAGTTTCCAGCGCCCGCCTTTGCGCAGCGCGCCCGCGCCGTCGCTTATCTCGGTTTCCGCTGCCCAGGCCTTCAGCTGTTCCATGGGAACCGCCTCGACCGTCGCGGCGCCCGTCTTCGGCGCCTGCAGGTAAGTCAGCGGGTCTTTCATCTCCACGGGCTGGTCGCCTGTGCGGGTCACCGTGATCTTGCCTTCGATCAGCACGACGACTTCCTTGTCGCCGAGATTCTTGCCCCAGATGTCGGTGCCGCGGATGCCGGCGGTGATCGTCGGGAACTGCACTGTGATATCGCGGCTGCCGCGAGCCTTTACCGCCGCCTCGGTGGTGAAGCGGAATGCGCCTTCGAGCACTTTCAGCGTGGCGGCGAGGAATCCTTGCTTGCGCTTTTGCACGAGGTCGGATAGTTGCAGCCTGCCGTTTTCGCCGAGCTTGACCACGCTGCCGTCGCCCAGGCGCAGGAGAAGGCGCGAATTGCCGCCGGTTGAGACTTCGTCGCTGTTCTGCAATTCGGTGCCGATGGCGAGCGGCTGGCGTTTTCCGTCGCGGGTGACCCAGGCCGGGAGCTGGATGCCTTCGACGACGGCATCGGGCGCAGCGAGCAAAAGGTCGGCCGCAAAAAATAAAAGGACGAAAAGTCCGGTGCGCAACAACATGATGTGTGATCCCTTTCTTTGGTGTCTGCAGCCGAAGATACGTCAGCAAGTGCTGAACGGATGCAGGGGCACGACGGTATAATCGGTTACTTTACAACGCTTTGTCCGATTCCTCATGCAGCCGCAATATCAACCCGCCGGCATCGAACAGCAACTGCAAAAAGAGTGGGAGGACAAGAAGACCTTCCGCGCGATCGATGTTTCGAGCAAGCCGAAGTATTACTGCCTGTCCATGTTCCCGTATCCGTCGGGCAAGTTGCACATGGGCCATGTGCGCAACTACACCATCGGCGACGTGCTCTCCCGCTATCACCGCATGCGCGGCTTCAATGTCCTGCAACCAATGGGATGGGACGCTTTCGGCCTGCCCGCCGAAAACGCCGCGATGGCCAACAACGTGCCGCCGGCGAAATGGACCTACGACAACATCGCGTACATGAAAAAGCAGCTCAAGTCGCTGGGTTTCGCCATCGACTGGGAGCGTGAACTGGCCACCTGCACGCCGCAATACTATCGCTGGAACCAGTGGCTATTCCTGCGCATGCTGGAAAAGGGCATCGCGTACAAGAAGACCGGCACGGTGAACTGGGACCCGGTCGACCAGACGGTGCTTGCCAACGAGCAGGTGATCGACGGCCGCGGCTGGCGCACCGGCGCGCTCGTGGAAAAGCGCGAGATTCCGATGTACTACCTCGCGATCACGAAGTACTCCGAAGAGCTGCTGTCTTCGCTGGATTCGCTGCCCGGCTGGCCGGAACGCGTGAAGACCATGCAGGCGAACTGGATCGGCAAGAGTTTCGGCGTGCGCCTGGCTTTTCCTTACGAGTTGAACGGCAAGGCCGACAAGCTCTGGGTATTCACCACCCGCGCCGATACGGTCATGGGCGTCACCTTTTGCGCGGTGGCCGCGGAACATCCGCTTGCCACGGAAGCCGCGAAGCGCGATCCGAAACTGGCCGCCTTCGTGGAGGAGTGCAAGCGCGGCAGCGTCATGGAAGCTGACATCGCGACGATGGAAAAGAAGGGCATGCCCACGGGCCTGTTCGTCAGTCATCCTTTGACCGGCGAGACAATCGAAGTCTGGATCGGCACCTACGTGCTGATGAGCTACGGCGAAGGCGCAGTCATGGGCGTGCCAGGTCACGACGAACGGGATTTTGCGTTCGCCAAGAAGTACGGCCTGCGCATCGCGCAGGTCATCAACA
>JAYVMZ010000056.1:0-36843 GCA_043758735.1 Betaproteobacteria bacterium | reverse complement strand
ATGCTTTGGTGAAGAAATCCGGGGTACCGAAATTGCCGGATTTCAGTGCAAGGGCGAGAGAAGGCTCGCCGATCGAGAACGTCCAGGGCACGCCGGGATCAATCTCCGGTCCGATCGCCAGGCCTTCCACGCCGAGTGCGCCGACGACCGCGCCGGAGGTTTCACCGCCGGCGACCAGCAACCGGCGCACGCCTTTCGCGACCAATCCCCTGGCGATCTTGCCAAAGGTTTCCTCCACCATCGAGCCGGCATGTTCGCGACCGAGCTTGTCCTGCACGGCCTTGACCTGCTCCGGCGTGGCGGTGGAATAAATCAGGACCGGCTTTTCAGACAGCCGTTTTCCGGCCCAGTCGAGCGCGTCCTGCGCAACGTCGCGCCCCGACGCGATTGCCATCGGATCGAGTTCGAAGGCCTCGTGGTCCTTCCTCATCAGGGCAACCTGGCCTTGCGTCGCCACTGAGCAAGATCCGGCGATCACCACTGTCGGACCGGTGACTTTCGGCAGCGTAGCGCGCTGGCCGCTCTGCATCAGGCCCTGCCGGATGAAATTAGCGGGCAGGCCCATGGCCATGCCAGAACCGCCTGTCGCCAGCTTCATGTCCGCACAGGCTTCGCCCAGTGTCATCAGGTGGTCGTCGGTGATGGAGTCGAGCACGGCATGCGTGATGCCTTGTTTGCGCAGATCTTCGAATGCGTTTCGTATCGCTGCCGCGCCTTTGACAACGGTCGAGTACTGCACCAGCCCGACCTTGCGCTTGGTCTGGCGCTGCAGCACGCGCACCAGCGAAGGATCCGTCATCGGCGTTAGCGGATGGTGGCGCATGCCGGATTCGGACAGCAATTCGTCGCCCACAAAGAGATAGCCTTTGTAGACCGTGCGCTTGTTGGTCGGGAACGAAGGATTGAATACCGTGAAGTCGCCGCCGATCGAATCCAGCATGGCATCGGCCACCGGACCGATATTGCCCTTGTCAGTCGAATCGAAGGTCGAGCAATATTTGAAATAGAGTTGTCGCGCACCCTGTTGCCGCAGCCAATCCATCGCAGCGAGCGACATCGTGACGGCCTCCTCGGCAGGATTGCTGCGCGACTTCAGCGCGACGATGATGCAATCGGCCTCGGGCACTTTCAGGCCTTTGCGCGGCACGCCGAGCAACTGCACAGTGCGCATGCCGGCCTTGACGAGCGTGTTGGCGAGATCGGTGGCGCCTGTGAAATCGTCGGCGACGCAGCCCAGCAGAATGCTCATGCCGCCGCTCCGTGGTTGAATTGGATCACCAAAGATCCTCCCTGCAGGTTATTCATCGGTTTGGGCATAATGTTACCGAATCCCGGCACTGAAAGCCCGCTGCACCGCCCCATGCCAGAAGTCATTGGAATCGACCATATCTATATCTCGGTGAGCGATCTTGCCCGCTCCGAAGCCTTTTACGATCGGGTCATGCCCATCCTGGGATTCAGGAAGAACGCCTTCGCGATCGGCACCGATTCCCACGTCCAGTATTTCAACCGACACTTCGGGTATGTTCTGCGCCCTGCCAGAAGCAAACATGTGCACGACCCGTATGCCCCGGGATTGCATCATCTTTGTTTTCGTGTCGAGGACGCGACGGACGTGGATGAAGCTGCCAGCAAGCTGCGGGCGGTGGGAATCGACGCATCCGGGCCGAAGATTTTCCCGGAATACGCCCACGATTATCACGCGACGTTTTTCACCGACCCGGATGGCTTGCGCCTGGAAGTGACCAACTATCGGCTGGAGCGCCGGCAGCGGCACGACCAATGGGACAAAGGATAGTGCTGAGCCGCGCGAATAGGACTCAGGCCGTTTAACAATGCGAGGAGATATTGATGGCGTTTGCCGATAACCTGAAGCAGATTCCTGGCGTGGAGGGCATCGAGAAACTGGAATTGCTCGACGAGAGCGGCAAAGTCGTGGCCACGCTCGAAAACAAGCCCGGCAAGGCCGGGTCTCTCGCGGTCTACAACCATTTGCTTGAGCGCTACCTGAAGATCAATACCGCGGCAGCGATGGAAGGCCTGACACTGTTTGCCGAACATACCAACGATGCGGAAAAGAATCCCGGCAAACACCCGAACATAGACCGGTTGTTCAAGGTGATCGGGGAAGGTTTGTCGCTATCCGCGAAGATCACGCGGAAATGAAGAGGGCGAGGTCAAAGCGAAAAGGTGAAAGTTGAAAGTCCCGGCACTAGAGCTTTTCTTACTTTCACTTTTCCCCTTTAACCTTTTCTCCGCCGTCAGGCTTTCCAGTGCGGCGGATACGTCTTGTCGTAGTACGGCAGCGCTTCGACGCGCCTCATCCATGCGGCAATTTTCGGTCCTATAACGCCGCTTACATTCAGGTCATCCTTCTTCTTTTCCATGCGCAAACACAGCGCGATGATCGGATAGAGCGTGAAGTCCGCGGCGGATAATTCAACGCCGAACCATTCGCCGTGCAAATAGCCTTCGAACCTATCCAGTTCCTTGAGGAAGGCTTCCCGGCCCGCGGCTATTTCCTGCAGGTTCCATTTTTCCCGCTTGGTAAACAGGACATGGTCGACCAGCCGTTCCAGCGCATGCGCGAGGTATTCATCGGCTTCACGCACGAGCCGGCGAATCGTGGCCCGCTGCCTGACGCTGCCCGGAAAAAGAACTTTTCCGGTTGAATATTGTTCCTCCAGGTATTCGAGGATCGCCGCCGATTCATAAATCGAAAAATCGCCGTCCGTGATCGTCGGTACCTTGCTTCGGGGATTGAGCGCCACATACTCCGGTTTGGCAAGATCGCCGGCGGAGAATGAAACCGTCTTCAATTCGTAGGCAATGCCTTTGTGTTCCAGCGCGAGCCACACGCGCCACGCATAAGGGGAGCCGGATCCGTAGTAGAAGGTCAGGGCCATGATCGTTCCGTGAATGGTGATCAGTAATCGGTGAATGGTGAGAACCTGGACTCGGCAGCGCGTACAATTTTGCCGTGACTCCAGATTACGTCAATTTAGCATCCCGATGGACCCGATAGTCATCCAGGCGATGGCCAAATGGCAGGATGTGTGGTCGCGACTCGTTAGCGGAACGCCCGTTTGCGGGAGCGGCCATCAGACGTCCGGCGCTACATATGTTTGTCGGAGTGGTGCGTGGACCCGATAGTGATGCAGGCGATGGCCAAATGGCCGGCCGTCCCGAATGTATTCGGCTGGCTCCACCTCGACCGTCGGGGAAACTGGCTGATCAAAGGCGACCGCATTGCAAACACCGGCGTCATCGACTTCATCGGCCGCAATTATGCCGAGGACGAACAGGGACGGTGGTTTTTCCAGAATGGCCCGCAGAGGGTATTTGTGATACTCGAGTACACGCCATTCGTCGTGCATACCGCCAGCGATGCGTCCACCGCGCTGGAGACACATATCGGGCAATCCATCGCGAAAGTCTCTGGCGCCTGGGTCGATAATGCCGGCTCGCTGCTCCTGCGCTGGGGAACCGGGGTGGGCGTCCTGAACGATCGCGATCTGGCAAGGGCATCGAGCCTGTTCACCGACTTGCATGGCAAGAAGATCAGCGATGATCTGCTCGCGCGTGCTTTCGACACCGAATCACGCCGCCACGCTACCGGCGTGTATGTCGACTACGCAGGAATCCGCGTGCCCATCGGCCGCATCCAGGCTGGCGAAGTTCCCCAGAAATTCGGCTTCGACCCCGCGCCGCGGCCTGCCGCAGGCGAGCCTGACTGCTGATCCGCTGGCCACTGGCCAGCGTTTAGGAGCGTTGACGCAAAGGTCTCAAAGGAAGGCAAATAGGGTAAGGATGCGCGAGGTTGGGCAATGGCAGCGTAGGTGGAAGCGATGCCGTGCCAATCCGCACCCTGTTCCGTTTCTATTATTTCTTGGCGCTCTTGGCGTCGACGAATCTAACGCTGACCATGGGTCGGCTAGCCTTTTACCCGCTTCGCGGTAAAAGACTCTTCGACGTTGTCGCGGAAATAGCTGACCATCGACGGCGCGCTCATCAGGCGGCGGTGGATTTCCACGGAGACGCCCGAATACTGGTTGATGCGCCCGTCGTTGAATTCCACCTCGAGCACGCGATTGCGCTCATCAAAGCCGACCGACCGGATCGAACTGGAACTGACGTTTTTCCTGTCCATGCTCCCTCCCGATTACGAATTCACAGGCATAAAAATATGGAAAACGAGTCGTTTGTGGAATAGGGGGCCGGCGAGTAAAGTTACGCTCCCAGTCCATAAACCTACCAGGAGGTCACACGTGGCCACTCTTCGCTTGGGCGACATCGCCCCCGACTTTGCCCAGGAATCCACCCAGGGAATCATCAACTTTCACCAGTGGGCCGGCAACAACTGGGCGGTGCTGTTCTCCCACCCGAAAGACTTCACCCCGGTCTGCACGACCGAACTGGGCTACACGGCCAAACTGAAGTCCGAATTCGACAAGCGCGGCGTCAAGGCCATCGCCATCAGCGTGGACCCGCTCGATTCGCACAACAAATGGATCGGCGACATCGAGGAAACCCAGAACACCAAATTGAATTTTCCGATCCTCGCGGATGCCGACAAGAGAGTGTCGAACCTTTACGACATGATCCATCCGAACGCGAACGATACCCTGACGGTGCGCTCGGTGTTCATCATCGATCCGAACAAGAAGATCCGCACGACATTCACCTATCCGGCCAGCACCGGCCGCAACTTCGACGAAATCCTGCGCGTGATCGATTCGCTGCAGCTGACCGACAAGTACAGCGTGGCCACGCCGGTGAACTGGAAGGATGGCGACGACGTGGTGATCGTGCCGTCGATCCAGGATCCGGAAGTGATCAGGCAGAAATTCCCTAAAGGCTACAAGGCAATCAAGCCTTACCTGCGCATTACGCCGCAACCGAATCGCTGAACGAGCGGTGCTTGACGGTACCAGGGCCGGTCTCGACCGGCCCCGTTTTTTATAGGATGTAGACAGCCAGAAGCAGCAGTCCATAGCCCGCGAGCAGCAGCCACTCGTGGTAGTGGTTGATCAGACCGAGAGCACCACCGGCGTAGGGCAGGTGCCCTAGCGGCACGAACATCCCTATCAGTGCCAGTATGAAAATCACGAGGCAGAGCAAACCGGTTTTTCGACTTGGCGCTTTCATGTTCTCCCCCCTCCCGGCCATTGCGCTTCGATGCTGCGATTCGAAGCCCATGCGCAGTAAATGCAAAGCGGCGTACAAGCTACGCCGCACCAATTCCGCTGATTCCCTGCATCATCCCGGCGCGGCCCGGGTGCCCGTCCGAACCATCATGCGCCGGGATTTTGCCAAATTTTTGAAGTGCTTAGCGTTTAGCTTTCAATAGCAAAGAAAAATCCCTCTCGTCCCGTTCGGGACAAGAAGTCAATGTTAGGAACTTAACCCGCCTCCCGTCTCTTGATCGGCGAGGGTTACCTTCTAAATCCTAACTGAACCGCACCTTCACAGGTGCAGCCATTATGTGTGTACTGCGAATCCCAAAGCTCGCGGCTCAGCGCCTGGTATCCGTCGCGGATGCAGATTGCCCGCGAGCATATGGGAAGCTTAGTTAGGCCGGTTGCCGGCTACCGGAAACGGCCAAGCCGCCGGTGCGGAAACGGGCTTCGGTGCCGCAGGCGCTGCCGTAGCAGCCGCCTTGGCGGCAGGCTTCTTCTTAGAGGCCTTCTTCGCCTTCTTTTTCGCAGGCTTTTTCGCCGCCTTCTTCGCCTTCTTTTTGGCGGGCTTCTTCGCCTTTTTCTTCGCGGCCTTTTTCTTGGCCGGGCGCTTAGCAGCCTTTTTTGCGGGCTTCTTCGCAGCCTTTTTCGCGGTCTTCTTAGCCGGCTTCTTTGCTACCTTCTTCGCAGGCTTTTTCGCAGCCTTTTTAGCGGGCTTCTTCTTGGCTGCCATTTTCTTAGCGGGCTTCTTTGCTGCCTTTTTCTTTGCTGCCATTTCAGTTTCTCCTAATGAAAGTTAAACAACGGGCACTACCAGCACTTCAAAGAAGGATTCTTCTCCGTGCCTACCGCCAATGCCCGGTCCTGCGCCATGTGGGCCGCATTTCCGGACGTCGGGCAGTTCTGTTGGCCGCGCACCAGAGCCCCGGTGCGCGACGCGATTCTTTGGGAAGCAATGCAGAAAGGCCGGGGACGACAAAGCGCCATCGCCGGCCAGTGACCAAAAACGAGAGGGAAAGGAAACCTTGGGCGGGGAGCTTACGGCTCCAAGCCTGGTGCCGCGACCTGAATCCGGTCGACACACGTTTCGTGATGAAATAAATACCGCTTTGTCCGGTTTGCCCATTCAGCCTGTCAAGTGCGCCGCCCCTGAAGAGGCCTTTGGCGGCGCGGGTTTCACAGAAATCATTGCGGCCCTGAAGATCAATCCCAATTCAGGGCTCCACCCGTTTGATACTCGATCACGCGGGTCTCGAAAAAGTTTTTCTCTTTTTTCAGGTCGACCATTTCCGACATCCACGGGAACGGATTATTCGCTCCCGGATAAAGCGGATCAAGTCCGATCTGCTGTGCGCGGCGATTGGCCACGAAGCGCAGGTATTCTTTGAACATCGGCGCGTTCAATCCAAGCACGCCACGCGGCATGGTGTCCTCGGCGTACCGGTATTCGAGTTCGACACCCTTCTGGATCAGGCCGCGGATTTCCTCGCGGAACTCCGAAGTCCACAGGTGCGGATTCTCCATCTTGATCTGGTTGATCAGGTCGATCCCGAAATTGCAATGCATGGATTCGTCGCGCAGGATGTATTGGTACTGTTCGGCGGCACCCATCATCTTGTTCTGGCGGCCGAGCGCCAGGATCTGCGCAAAGCCGACGTAGAAGAACAGCCCTTCCATGATGCAGGCGAACACGATCAGGCTTCTGAGCAGTTGCTGGTCAGTTTCCGGGGTGCCGGTCTTGAATTCCGGGTTAGTCAGGATCTCGATGAACGGGATCAGGAACTCGTCCTTCTCCCGGATGCTGGAAACCTCGTGGTAGGCGTTGAAAATCTCGCCTTCATCCAGGCCCAGGCTTTCGACGATGTACTGGTAAGCGTGGGTATGGATTGCCTCTTCGAAGGCCTGGCGCAGCAGATACTGGCGGCATTCCGGGGCGGTGATATGCCGGTAAGTGCCGAGTACTATGTTGTTGGCGGCCAAGCTGTCGGCCGTCACGAAAAAACCGAGATTGCGCTTCACCACCAGGCGCTCGTCCTCGGTCAGACCGTTCGGGTCCTTCCACGTCGCGATGTCCCGGCTCATGTTGATTTCCTGGGGCATCCAGTGATTGGCGCAGCCGGACAGATACTTTTCCCAGGCCCACTTGTATTTGAACGGCACCAGCTGATTGACGTCGGCCTTGCCGTTGATGATGCGCTTGTCCTCGACGCGCACGCGACGCGATACCACGTCTGCAGACGTAGCGCTGCCGGCAGCAGGAATGCGCGCCGGCGGAACATTCACGACAGGCTGCAATGCAGCACCGCCGATGCTCGGGATGTGATCTTCAAATTGCAACATCGATGGTTCCTTTATAAATGTTATCGGTGGAATGTCAAATACTTCTTTGATATTCGGCCGCAATGCGGCCCCTTTTTATCCCGAGGCCGCGAAGAAAGATGCATGGATCCGTTCATCGCATCAAAAAAGTCTCAACTCCTCCGCAACGACCACGCCACGACGGCGGGCCGTACGATTTCTTCTCGCTTGCGGCGCAACCAGAACGTCAGCCGTCGCCTTGCAGTTGCGTTGACCTGGCGCGCCGCCCTCATTATTGGCAGGCCTCGCATTCCGGATTGTCTATCGAGCAGAACTTCGCTTCCTCGCCTATCGCTTCTGCGGCGCCCATCCCGGCGACGCCGCCATCCGTCGGCACGGCGTTGAGCTGACCGCCGCGCACGGTCGACTTTTCGGTCGACGTGGCACCCAGCGTGCGCAGGTAATAGGTGGTCTTGAGGCCGCTCTTCCACGCCAGCTTGTAGGTGTCGTCCAGCTTTTTGCCGGATGCGCCTGCCATATATATGTTCAGCGACTGGGCCTGGTCGATCCATTTCTGCCGCCGCGAGCCGGCTTCCACCACCCAGGTCGCGTCGACCTCGAAAGCCGTGGCATAAAGACTGCGGATCTCTTGGGGAATGCGGTCGATCTTGGCCAGACTGCCGTCGAAATACTTGAGGTCGGCGATCATGACCTCGTCCCACATGTTGAGCTTCTTCAGGTCGCGGACCAGGTACTCGTTGGTCACGGTGAATTCACCCGACAGGTTGGATTTCACATACAGGTTCTGGTAGGTCGGCTCGATCGAGGCCGAGACGCCGACAATATTCGCGATGGTTGCGGTCGGGGCGATCGCGAGGCAATTGGAGTTGCGCATGCCGAGCTGGCGGATGCGGCCACGCAATGGCTCCCAGTTCAGGGCCGAAGAACTGTCGACTTCGACGTAGCCGCCGCGCTGTTCGATCAGGAGCTGGATCGAATCCTGCGGCAGGATGCCCTTGGACCACAGCGAGCCTTCATAAGTAGAGTAACGGCCACGCTCTTCAGCCAACTCGGTGGAGGCCCAATACGCGTTATAAGCCACTGCTTCCATCGAACGGTCGGCGAATTCCATCGCCTCCCTGGACCCATAGGCCACGCGCATTTCGTGCAGGCAATCCTGGAAGCCCATGATGCCCAGGCCGACCGGTCGATGCTTGAAATTGGCGTTGCGAGCCTTGTTGACGGCGTAATAGTTGATGTCGATCACGTTGTCGAGCATGCGCATGGCGGTCGACACCGTGTTCTTCAGCTTTTCCTGGTCGAGCTTGCCATCCTTGATATGGGCAACCAGGTTTATCGAGCCGAGATTGCAGACCGCAATCTCGCTTTCCGAGGTATTGAGCGTGATCTCGGTGCAAAGATTGGAGCTGTGAACCATGCCGACATGCTGCTGCGGGCTGCGGATGTTGCAGGGGTCCTTGAAGGTGATCCAGGGATGCCCGGTCTCGAACAGCATCGTCAGCATCTTGCGCCAGATGGTCAGCGCCGCAACACGCTTGAACAGCTTCAGTTCGCCGGATTTCGTGCGGCGCTCGTACTCGACATAGGCTGCTTCGAACTCCTTGCCGACCTTGTCGTGCAGGTCCGGCGCATCGGCGGGCGAAAACAGCGTCCATTCCCCCGCTTCCATGACCCGCTTCATGAAGAGGTCCGGAATCCAGTTGGCCGTGTTCATGTCATGCGTGCGGCGGCGATCATCGCCGGTGTTCTTGCGCAGCTCGAGAAACTCCTCGATGTCCAGATGCCAGGTCTCCAGGTAGGCGCACACCGCTCCCTTGCGCTTGCCGCCCTGGTTCACCGCCACCGCAGTGTCGTTCACGACCTTGAGAAAAGGAACAACGCCCTGCGATTTGCCGTTTGTCCCCTTGATATGGGAGCCGAGCGCGCGCACCGGCGTCCAGTCGTTGCCAAGCCCGCCCGCGAACTTCGACAGCAGCGCGTTTTCCTTGATGGCGTCGTAGATGCCTTCCAGGTCGTCCGACACCGTGGTCAGGTAGCAGCTCGACAACTGGGAGCGCTGGGTGCCGGAATTGAACAAGGTGGGCGTCGAGGACATGAAATCGAAGCTCGACAGCACGTTGTAAAACTCGATGGCTCGGGCCTCGCGCTCGACTTCGTTGATCGCCAGCCCCATCGCCACGCGCATGAAGAAGGCCTGAGGCAGTTCGATGCGCCGGTCGCTCACATGCAGGAAGTAACGGTCATACAGCGTTTGCAGGCCAAGGTAGCCGAACTTGAAATCGCGATGCGCATCCAGCGCCGCACCTAGCGAGCGCAGGTCGAAGCGGCTCAGGCGCTCGTCGAGCAACCCGGCATCGATGCCGCGCTTGATGAAATGCGGGAAATAATCGGCATAACGGGTATGCATGCCGGCCTGGCTCACTTCCTCCCCCAGAACCTCGAAGCGCACACTATTAAGCAGCAGGCGGGCGGTCACGTAGCTGTACCCCGGATCCTTTTCGATCAGCGAACGGGCCGCCAGGATGGTGCACTTGCGCACTTCGTCCATGGGCACGCCGTCATATAAGTCCTTTAACGTCATCTGCAGGATCAGGCCCGAATCCACGGCACGGCCCAGGCCTTCGCAGGAATCCTTGATCAGCGCGGTCAGCCGCTCCATTTCCAGCGGGCGGGGCTGCCCGTTTTCGACGACGTTGATGCTCGGGATGGAGGTCGCCGCAGCATGCGCTTCGCGATTCCTGGCGCGCTCGCGCGCCCGCTCTTCGCGATACAGCACGTAGGCTCGTGCCACTTCGTGCTCGCCGGAGCGCATGAGCGAAAGCTCGACCTGGTCCTGGATGTCCTCGATGTGGAAGGTGCCGCCATTGGGCTGGCGGCGCATGAGCGCGTTGATGACGGCCGCAGTCAGCTTTTCGACCATCTCGCGCACACGGGCGGAAGCTGCGCCCTGGCCGCCGTTGATGGCGAGGAACGCCTTGGTGACCGCGACGGCAATCTTGCCCGGCTCGAAGGAGACCACGGCGCCGTTGCGCCGGATGATCTTGTACTGCGCGTAGCGCTGTTTTTCCTGGTTGGCGGAGCTGTCTTCCGTGGAGTAGTTGCCGGCTGGAACGGGCGTGCTGAGATTGCTGCCTAATTGCATTTTTTCTCCCTCGAATGTTCTTGTCGCGCTAAAGCAACTGCCGGCGCCGGGATTAGGGATTTACACGAAACCACTATATGTTGTGCCCAAGCCGAACCATAAAGACTAATTCTAGTACCCCCACTCACCCTGTCAAGAAATTTTTATATTTGGAAATCAGAATGCTCGGCTGCGCTTTAACTAGGCAGCGCGATAACGCTAAAACGCGCCGATGGTGCCCACGGATCGCGGCACGCGCAGCAAATCAGCGCATCACTGCCGGCAAATGGGCGGCGGATGGTTGCGCAGCGCGCTGAAGGTGCGCGACATCTACGACGATGCGGAAGTGAATATTGCGGCGCTGGCCGCGCATGTCGAATGGCGGCGGGCAGACGGATTGCAAGTCAGGGTTGCAGCGCAGCGTGCGCCGTCACGAATATGCGGGCATAGCCCGCATGAGATGGAATTGTAGTTCCGGCATAACGTTGGCTAAGCAAACGTTAGCCTGCACTGAAATGCGCCTGGTGCCGCGCATCTTTACCGCTTCTCAAGCATCGCCCGAAAGCGGACCCAGTCGAAATGGGGTCCGGGATCGGACTTGCGACCTGGCGGCACAGCGATGTCGGAATGGCCGACGCAATGTCGGATCGGATAGGTAGCGAGCAGCACGGACGCCAGCGCCGCCAGGGTGGCGTACTGGGAATCGGCGAAAGCCTGATCGTCGGTGCCCTCGAGTTCGACGCCGACGGAGAAATCATTGCAGCGGCTGCGGCCCTGCCATTCCGACCGGCCGGCGTGCCACGCGCGCCGGCTGCAAGGCACGAACTGGATCAGTTCGCCATCCCGGCGGATGAGGAAATGGCTGGACACCTTTGCGTCCGCGATCTGACGGTAGTACGGATGGGCGTTCGGATCGAGACGGTTGGTAAACAGTTCGATGATGCCGGGACCGCCGAATTCTCCGGGGGGCAGGCTGATGTTGTGCACGACCAGGAGGTCGATGGACGCGCCATCGGGCCTGTCGTCGAAATTCGGGGAGGGGATATGGACCGCCGCCGAAAGCAGCCCGCCATCGTCCAGGCGCCACGCCGCCGCAGACTTTGTCATGCGGCAGGGTCGAGGGGCGAGCGGCGAGCGGCGCCCACGGGATACCGGTCTTCGACGTTAAGGGGAAAACCCCAAGGCCTTAGCAGGAGGAACTTCCCTCGTCCCTTATGGGCGAAGCCCGGTATCCAGCGAAGCCGGGTGTCCCTCTCCCCTCTCCCCTGTTTCAATTCAGCCCCAGGCGCTCCATCCGGTAGCGCATCGAGCGGAAGGTAATGCCCAGCAGCTTGGCCGCTGCCGTGCGGTTGTAGCGAGTCTTTTCCAGCGCCTCGAGGATGGCCTCTTTCTCGACGCGATCGAGATAGTCCTGCAACGGCGCCTTGCTGTCGCCGCCGATGACAACAGGCTGTCCTGGAATATCCTCGGGCGTGAGCTGGAGATCTTCCGCCGTCACCTTGCCGTCGCTGCACAATGCCATCGCCCGTTCGAGCACGTTCTCGAGTTCACGGACGTTTCCCGGGAAGTCGTAACGTTTCAGATCCTCCAGCGCCTCGGGGGCGATTTCCGGCTTCTTCGAGCCGGCATTGCGAGACAGCTTGTCGAGCAGCGCTCCGACGAACTGCGGGATGTCTTCGCGCATCTCCCGCAACGCCGGCATGCGCAACTCGATCACGTTGAGCCGGTAGTAAAGGTCATGCCGGAACTTGCCCCCTTCCACGCATTCACCCAGTTTCTGGTGGGTGGCGCTGATGATGCGCACGTCGAGCGAGTCTTCCTGGGTCGCGCCGACCTTGCGCACCTTCTTCTCCTGGATCGCCCGCAGCAGCTTGACCTGCATCGGCAGCGGCAGATCGGCGACTTCGTCGAGGAACAGCGTGCCGCCATGCGCCGCCTGGAAGAAACCATCCCGGTCGCTGTCCGCTCCGGTAAAGGCGCCCTTGCGGTAGCCGAAGAATTCCGACTCCATGAGGTTTTCCGGAATGGCCCCGCAATTGACCGGAACGAAGGGCTGGGCACGGCGCGCGCCTTTCTGGTGGATGAGCCGCGCCGCAAGCTCCTTGCCGCTGCCCGATTCGCCGGTAATGTGCACGGGCGCTTCGCTCCGCGCGAGCTTTTCGATCAGTTCGCGGGCCTGCTGGATGGCGGCAGAATCGCCAATCATCGCCTGCTCGTTCGAGGACTTGGTTGCCGCGGGTTGCGGCAGCGAGAGGGCGGATTTGACCAGCGTGCGCAGCTGTTCCAGAGAAACCGGCTTGGCCAGGTAGTCGAAAGCCCCGGCCTTCAGGGCCGCCACGGCATTTTCGGTATTGCCGTGGGCGGTGATCACCGCAACCGGGAGATCCGACAGGTTGTCGGAGATGAACTGCACAAGCTCGAGGCCTTCGCCATCGGGCAGGCGCATGTCGGTCAGGCAAAGGTCGTAATCGCCCGCCTGCACCTTCTCGATCGCCCCCTTGACGGTCGTTGCGCGGTCGACATCCAGTCCCATGCGCAACAGGGTAAGCTCGATGAGTTCGAGAATATCTTCTTCATCGTCGACGATGAGCACCGAACGCGATGTCGATCCTGCGGGCTGATCCTTGCGTTTCACGCTGAAGCTCCTCTGCAGACCAAACTGAACTGGGCACCGACCGGCCGCTCCACATAGTCGAGCGTAGCCGCATTTGCCTCGCAAATCTCGCGAGCGATATAAAGGCCGAGCCCCGTGCCGCTGGATGCTGTGGTGAAAAACGGTTCGAACAGATGCGCGCGCAACGACTCGGCGATGCCCATGCCGTCGTCGATGACGTTTAATTCTACCGTACCCTTCCGCGGACCCGGGCGCACGCTTACGACGATACTCCCCGGATTTTTCTGGCAGTAGCGCAACGCATTACGGCACAGGTTCCACATGATCTGGTTCAGGTGGCTACGGTCGAAGGAGATAGTAGCCGCGATCTGCGCCTCCAGGCGAATGGTATCGGTCGCCACTTTTTCGATTTCGCAGAATTCCGCAGCAAAGGTTGCCAGGTACTCGCCCAGGTCGAAGTGCTCTCGCACCGCGCGATCGCGACGGTTCAACTTAAGCACGTCCTGGACCATGCGGTCGAGCCGCTGCGTATTGTCGTGGATGATCTGCAGCATCCGCGCGTGCGAGGGACTGCGCAAAGCGGAGTCCTCGAGCAGCAACTCGGTGGCGTGGTTGATCGCCGACAGCGGATTCCTGATTTCGTGGGCAATGTTGGCGGTGAGCCGGCCCAGCGACGCGAGTTTGAGCTGCTGGGCCTGCTGCTGGACACGCGTCAGGTCTTCCAGAAAAATCACGACACCGACATTGCGGCTGATGCCCGCCTGGACGAAGCGCGCCGCCGTCGGCTTGTGCGTCTGCACCGTGCGCAGCGGGTCTAATCCGGAACTGCCCGGATCACGCCGCCATTGTCCCAGGCGCGCGGCCAGCGTCGGCGCATAGTCCTGCAGGAGGATTTCCCGATGCGTGCGGCGCAGCGGACCGAGGATGGACTCCGCCTGGCTGTTGATCTGGCGTATCACCCCGCCTTCGTCGACCACGAGAACGCCGTCCTGCATGTCCTGGATCACCAGCTGATTCACTTGCGCAAGGTTGGCGAGATCGATTTCGCGCTGCGCCACGATCGCCTCGATTGCGACGGCGCGCCTGGCGAGCGAGTGCGCCAGCCAGCCGGTGGCAAAAAAACCGATGCTCAGCAATCCTGCCTGGGCGTACTGCGCGGTGGAGCCTGAGAGGAATACCACCTGATAGGTCTGCTCGCCGAGCACGGCAATCGTGGCCAGCGCGGCAAAGAACAGCGTGAGCCTGCCGCGGCTGATCAACCCCACTGCAGCCAGCGAAACCACGAGGAGCAAGCCCAGGCCGCTGCTGATGCCGCCGCTGGCGTGCATCAGCAAAGTCAGAAAGAAGATGTCCGCGCAGATCTGTACGGCGAGTTGAACGGTGAAGTAAGGTTTGCGCGGCAGCACGGCGGCAAACGCCAGCAGGCTGAAAAGGATGTAGCCGGCGTCCGCATATAAATAGACCTGCCGGCTGTTGGAGCCGAACGGGATGTTGTCGCCCAAGGTTACGGCGGCAACGAACAGCACCACGCCGGTGGCAAGGCGATAGGCGTTGAAGTAAAACAGCGAGCGCCAGAAGGCATCCCCGTACTGCCGGCGTTCGACCGAGAAACCCTGGAGCGGAAATGGAGTACTGCTCATCGGCCCTGGCGGAGATTGCGGCTAACGGCGTTCCCGATCGGCGAGTTGCAGATGCTCTTTGCTGCAGAAGAAGTCGCCGCGGGAGGTCACCGCTTCGCTGGTCGGCAGGTGCACGCCGCAAACGCCGCATCGAACCATGTCTTCGCCATGCTTTGACGGGGAATCTTGTTTCGGCGAGGAATGCGGCGGCGGCATGCCCGACGACTTCCTCGCCTGGTTGCGCAGGAACAGGTAAAAGACAATAAAGACGGCGATGACGAGGAGAAATTTTGCCATGAGGACCTCGCAGCGCGTATGTATGGATTGGTCGGGGTGAGAGGATTCGAACCTCCGACTCCTGCGTCCCGAACGCAGTACTCTACCAGGCTGAGCTACACCCCGACGGTGAGTTTCAGTAATTGCGGTTCACCGCAAAGGCCGCCAATTCTATCAAACTATCCCTGTATTTTGAATCGGGCAGTGCGGCGACCGAATCGCGTGCCTCACGCGCCGACGCCTCCGCCTGTTTGCGCGTGTAATCGAGGGCGCCGGTCTCCTGCATTGTTTTGAGCACGGGCGCGAAATCGCTCAAACCTCCGCTTACAAGAGCATTGCGGATGATCGCAGCCTGTTCCGCGCTGCCATTGCGCATCGCATGGATGATGGGAAGGGTGGCCTTGCCTTCGGCCAGGTCATCGCCGAGATTCTTCCCGGTCTGCGCCAGATCGCCCGAATAATCGAGTATGTCGTCCACCAGCTGAAAGGCCGTACCCAGGTGCATGCCGTAGTTCGCCAATGCCTCTTCCTCACCCGCCGGCACTGCGGCAAGAATGGCGCCAATGCGCCCTGCGGCCTCGAACAGCTTTGCGGTCTTCGAACGGATCACGCGCAGGTAGTCGTGCTCGGTCACGTCGGCATTTTGCACGTGCAGGAGCTGCATCACCTCGCCCTCTGCAATGGTGTTGGTGGCATCGGCCAGGACCTCCATGATGCGCATGTTCTGCACTTCGACCATCATCTGGAAGGCGCGCGAATAGAGGAAATCGCCGACCAATACGGCCGCCGCATTGCCGAACGTGGAATTGGCTGTTGCGCGCCCGCGCCGCATATGCGAATCGTCCACGACATCGTCGTGCAGGAGCGTGGCGGTATGGATGAACTCGACGACCGCCGCCAAATCGTGGTGATGCCGTCCCGAATAGCCGCAGGCTCCCGCCGACAAGATGACCAGCGCGGGTCGCAATCTTTTGCCGCCGCTGCCAATAATGTAGTCGGCTACCTGCCGGATCAGAACCACGTCGGATTTGAGTCGATCGCGGATGACGAGGTCAACCTTGTCCATGTCCGCGACAATCAGGCTTTTGATGATTTCAGGGGTCACAAAGGAACGGGGTGAAAGAGCGTCGCCGCCTAGCAAAGTGCGCGATGGTAGAAACCGCGCCGGTGGAGTGTCAAGGAAATACGCGAAGGGCGAAAGCCGATGGGCCACCCGCCCCTGGCCGACACATTTGCTTTACTAAGCCCTTCTTTTTTTGTAGTATGCCCGGCTTTCCTCAAAAGCGTACCGAGGGTCTCATCATGTATGCGGTCATAAAAACCGGCGGCAAGCGTATCGCGTTGCCCCAGGCGAAAAAATCAAGGTAGAACAGCTACCTGCGGACATTGGCAGCCAGGTTGCCGTGGATGTTCTGATGGTCGCGGATGGCGACAAGGTCTCGATCGGGGCGCCGTTGGTAGCCGGGGCAAAGGTCGAAGCCACGGTCGTGTCCCACGGGCGCCACGACAAGGTGACCATCTTCAAGATGCGCCGGCGCAAGCACTATCAGCGTCATGGCGGACATCGGCAGAACTACACCGAGATTCAGATCGGCGCGATCTCGGCATAAGGAACCCAGAACATGGCACACAAAAAAGCAGGCGGCAGTTCCCGTAACGGCCGCGACTCGCAGTCCAAGCGCCTCGGCGTGAAGCGTTATGGCGGTGAAGTGATCTCCGCCGGCAGCATCATCATCCGCCAGCGTGGCACCCAGGTTCACCCCGGCGAAAATGTCGGTATCGGCAAGGATCACACGCTGTTCGCGAAGATCACGGGCACCGTGAACTTCACGACCAAGGGCCCGTTCAAGAAGAAGACCGTCAACGTCGTGCCGGCGTAAGGTTTCCCGCTTCAAGCCCAGAAGCCCTATCGATCCGGTAGGGCTTTTTTGTTTCCCTGCCTCGGACGCGAGATCAGGAATTCTGTTAACACGAAGGACACGAAGGAAAACCTGAAATCGGAACTGGTTCGTTTCACGTCGAGATTGCAGCTATGGCAACCCTTTTCGTCTCGTCGCTTGGATATTTCCATCGTGACCCTTGCCTGCCTTTCCTTCGTGTCCTTCGTGTCCTTCGTGTCCAATGTGTTCTAGAGTGGTTTAGATATGAAATTCGTCGACGAATCGAACATCGAAGTCCACGCCGGAAAGGGCGGCGACGGCAGCGCGAGCTTCCGGCGCGAGAAGTTCATCCCGCGCGGCGGTCCTGACGGCGGGGACGGCGGACGCGGCGGCAGCATTCTCGCCATCGCCGATCGCAACATCAATACGCTGGTCGAGTATCGCTACGCCCGCATCCATCGCGCGCGCAACGGCGAAAAAGGCCGCGG
This sequence comes from Betaproteobacteria bacterium, assembly GCA_043758735.1. GTDB lineage: Bacteria > Pseudomonadota > Gammaproteobacteria > Burkholderiales > JACQAP01 > JACQAP01. The sequence goes on along the minus strand of JAYVMZ010000056.1, from coordinate 19,349 downwards.
GGCGGATTGCTACGGCGCCGCGGCGGAGGACATCATCCTGCGATTTCCCGTCGGCACGGTGGTAACCGATATCGAGACGGGCGACGTTCTGGCGGACCTTTCAACCCACGACCAGACCGCTGTCCTCGCCAAAGGCGGCCAGGGCGGGCTGGGCAACATCCATTTCAAATCGAGCACCAACCGCTCGCCGCGCCAATTCACGCCCGGCACGCTCGGCGAAAGCCGCCGCCTGAAGCTCGAACTCAAGGTCCTGGCCGATGTCGGCCTGCTCGGGCTGCCGAACGCGGGCAAGTCGACTTATATCCGCTCCGTCTCCGCCGCGCGGCCGAAGGTTGCCGATTACCCCTTCACCACGCTGCATCCGAATCTCGGCGTGGTGCGCGTGGACGAAAACCGCAGCTTTGTGATTGCCGACATTCCCGGCCTGATCGAAGGCGCGTCCGAAGGTGCGGGTCTGGGCCACCAGTTCCTGCGCCATCTGCAACGCACCCGCTTGCTGCTGCACCTGGTCGACGTGGCGCCTTTCGACGAGAACGCGGATCCCGCGAACGATGCTCGCGCCATCGTCGAGGAGCTGCGCAAGTATGACGAGTCGCTGTTTCGCAAGCCGCGCTGGCTGGTGCTGAACAAGGTCGATCTGATCCCGACCGAGGATCGCGAGGAGAGGATCCGGACTTTCCTGTCGGCGTACACGCGCCTGGTTTCCGAACCGGAGAAAACCTTTATCATTTCCGCGCTCACCGGTGAAGGGGGTCGCGAACTCACCTTCGCCATCATGGATCACCTGCAACGCAACGCCCGAACCGAACCCGCCGAGAACGCGGAAGATACCGAGTAACCCGCAAGCGCCGCATAGCCATGAAATCAATCGCCGCAGAAGCGCGACGCCTGGTCGTCAAGGTCGGCAGCAGCCTCGTCACGAACGAAGGCCAGGGGCTCGACCACGCCGCGCTTGCGCGCTGGGCCGAGCAGATCGCCGAACTCAGGCGGCGCAAGAAAGAAGTCGTGCTGGTGTCGAGCGGCGCGGTCGCCGAGGGCATGCAGCGGCTCGGCTGGAAGCGCCGGCCGAACGCGCTGCACGAATTGCAGGCCGCAGCCGCCGTCGGCCAGATGGGTCTGGTCGAGGCCTACGAATCCTGTTTCCGCAAGCACGACCTGCATACCGCGCAGATCTTGCTGACGCATGAAGACCTGGCGGACCGCAAACGCTACCTCAACGCGCGCTCGACCTTGCGAACCCTGCTCGACCTGGGTGTCATCCCGGTGATCAACGAGAACGACACGGTCGCCACCGACGAGATCCGGTTCGGCGACAACGATACGCTTGCCGCACTCGTGACCAACCTGATCGAAGCCGATGCGCTGGTCATCCTGACCGACCAACCCGGTCTGTACACCAGGGATCCGCGACGCCATGCGGACGCCGAACTGATCAAGGAAGCCAGAGCCGGTGACGCCAGCCTGGAGAAAATGGCGGGCGGCGTGGGAAGCCACATAGGCAGCGGCGGAATGCTCACGAAAGTACTCGCGGCCAGGCGCGCGGCGCGCAGCGGCGCCGCTACCATCATCGCTTCAGGACGCGAAGCCAACGTGCTGGTCCGGCTGGCTTCCGGCGAAGCGATAGGCACGCAGCTCAATGCGGAAACATTGACGCTCGCGGCGCGCAAACAATGGATGGCGGACCACCTGCAGGTGCGCGGCAAGCTCAAGCTCGACGATGGGGCCGTACGCGCGCTCAAGACCGATGGAAAAAGCCTGCTGCCGATCGGCGTATTCGAAGCGGCGGGAGAATTCGAGCGCGGCGAGGTCGTGAGCTGCCTGGACCCGCTAGGCCATGAGATCGCGCGCGGACTGGTGAACTACAGCTCAATCGAGACGCGCAAGATCCTGAAGTCGCCGAGCCATGAAATCGAGGCCCGCCTGGGCTATATCGACGAGCCCGAGCTTATTCACCGAGACAACCTTGTGCTGCTTTAGCTGCGCACGATTGCAGTGAAGGCTAACTTGCTTCAGCAAGTTAAGTCCGCAGGACGGCCGGAACTACAACTTATTTCTGCTCTGAAATCGTTCAGTGCAGAAATCAGTTACGGTGAACTCTACCGGTTCTTATCGGTCACGTTTTTGAGGGGATTCACCGCAAGATTGGCTATCAGGTCTTTTTCGTTGCGACCGGCAATCGCCTCGATGTCGCAAAAATAGTCCTTGTACAAAGCGAAGCGGAAATCCGGACTCACTCTGGCGACGTAGCGCCATTGCACATCCGGCACTTTTGCCCATTCGCTTTTTCCGGTCCCGAACGCATAGATCTTGTATTCCGAAGTCTTGCAGCGCAGGCCCTCGTAGCTCGTGTTGATTGCACCGGACGGCGATTTGATCACCACACTGTAGCGTATCACCCGGTCGGATCCGATCGAAATCGAATCGCGATCGATGTAAAAGTGATTCGCCGAATTGCGCCGCGGCGCGAATTCCAGCAGCGCGGAATCCTGCGGATAGGATGGCAAGGCCACCTCGATTTCCTTGAAGGCTTTTTCCTCCGGCACGCCGCCGATGTCTTCTTTCATGCCGCGCTGCGACGGTTTTGTCGCCGGGGCCGTGGAGGCGCCGCAGCCGCCCAGCGCAAATGCAAATACTGCCAGCGTAACCACCAGCCGCAATGCGGCCCGCGAACCATCCGCTACTGTCATTTGTATACATGCTCCCGCGTCAGCGGATAAGGCACGGAGCCGTCCGCCAAAGCCTTCGTGCCGAGTATCTGGAAGATCGAGATCCAGCCCCGATCGAAAGCGTGCGCCGAGCCGGCCATATAGATGCGCCAGATGCGGTACATCTTCTCGCCCACGATCCTTCGCGCGTCTTCCTGCCGCGCCTCGAGCCTGCTCACCCATTCCCACAGGGTTTTCGCATAATGCGGCCGCAGGCACTCGGCATCCCAGGGCTCCAGGCCCTGCGCCGACATCTCGGTGAGTACGCGCGAGATATGCACCAGTTCGCCGCCTGGGAATACATACTCATTCACGAAATCGCCGATGCCGCTGCCGAGCTCCGCATCTTCCAGCGAATTGGTCGTGATGCCGTGGTTCATGACCATGCCGCCCGGCTTGAGCAACCGGTAAATCTTCCCGAAATACGCCTTGAGATTGCATTTTCCGACGTGTTCGAACATGCCCACGCTGGCAATCTTGTCGAAGGGCTCGTCTTCGACAACGTCGCGATAATCCATCAGGTGTACTTCGCAGCGACCTTCAAGCCCGGATTCCCTGATCCTCTGCGTAGCATAGGCATGCTGCTCGCCGGAGAGCGTGATTCCCAGCGCCTTGACGCCGTAATGCCGGACCGCCCACAGGATCAGGCCGCCCCAGCCGCAACCGACGTCGAGGAGCCTCTCACCCGGCTTGAGTTCGAGCTTGCGGCAGATATGGTCGAGCTTCTGCTCCTGGGCCGCGTCGAGCGTATCACCAGGCGTCTTGAAGTAAGCACATGAGTAAACGCGGTTGCGGTCGAGCCACAGGCCATAGAAATCATTGCCGACATCGTAATGGTGCTGGATGTTCTTGCGATCGGCAGGACGGGTGTGCCGCCACCACTTCCAGACCTTCGAGCGATTGTTGTACGTGGTCGAATCGCCTGAGACCAGGCCCTCGCCGATCCGCATGGTCTCGCGAATGTCCCCTTCGATGTCGATCTGGCCTTCGACATAGGCCCTGGCGATTCCGCCCAGGCTCGGGTTGGCGAGCGACATGAGCGCCTGCGGCGACTTGACCGTCAGTCGCAAATGCTCCTCGGTTCCGGCTCTGATGGTATTGCCATTCCAAAGGGTCATGCTGACGGGCAGGCCTATGCGCTTCAGGCGGCGCTGGAGCATACCTATCATGCGGGATTGCAGCATCACGCTCCCCGAGAATTCTGTTTTGCGGAAAACCAACGGCGACCCGAAGGTCGCCGTCATTGTACTGGTAAGAGCGGCGGTGCAGAAAACCGGTTCAGAACATCAGGTCTTGCAGGAGGGAGGCGACGGTATCCACCCCAGCCTTGTTTATCGTAACCGGATAGTTGGGATGGTCTATCCCCATCGACAGCCCAACTCCCTGCTTCAATGCCTGTTTCATCGGCGCGGACAATTCGAAACGCAGGAAATGCACGGCGGAGGTCTTGTCGTCGTTTTCCCGGTCAAGGTCCTCGTCGGCGATCGCATAGACACGCGGCTGTCCTTCCACTGCGACCCAGACGCGGTCCTCGATGCCGATGAGTTGCGCCAGCGCCACGCGCCGTTCGTCGGTGTCGGGGTATTCGATCAACATCGTCGCCTTCCAGTTGCTGCCGTCCGGAACCAGCGGATTGTAAGAATCCAGTTCGTCGCGAACGCCTTCCTCCTCGAAGATGCGTTCCACGCGCAGCATTTCCTGGATCTGGTAACGCATGGTGAGTTCGTCCTCGAACACCAGCGTCACATGCCCGCCGAACTGCACGGTTCGATGCTTCTTGTGCGCCAGGACCCGCTGGCGGAAGTCCTTGCGCGCCTTTGCGTATTGTTCCAGGGACATCAGGCTCTCTGCGGTGATCGCGCCCATTTCTTTCCTCTTGTGGTCGTACCCGCCCGCCTGCATCGTCACAGCCCGTAGGCAATGCGGATGAGCGTCAGCGGATGCTGCTTCTCGGATTTGCCCTCGCCGGGGCCGCCTTCCGCGATGCCCTGTCCTATGTGGCGGCCGGCGATCGCGCAATCGGAACTTATGTAGTCGGGCGCCGTGGACGCCATCTGGCGGAAAACCGGCCGGCCGATCTTCATCGAGTCGGCGAAAAATTCCGCCTTGACGCCCCAGGTACCGTCGTGTCCGGCGCAACGCTCCACCGTGTTGACCTCGGTCTGCGGCACGAGTTCGAACACTTCCCGCGTCTTCTGCCCCATGTTCTGCACCCGCAGGTGACAGGGGATGTGATACGACACCTTGCCGAGCGGCGTCTTGAAATCGGTTTTGAGCAATCCGTCGCGCTTGCGCATGATGAGATATTCGAACGGATCGAACATCGCTTCCTGCACCGCGTTGACGTCGGCGTCGTCGGGGAACATCAGCGGCAGTTCCTGCTTGAACATCAACGTACAGGACGGCACTGCGGTAAGAATGGCATAGCCTTCCCGGGCCAGCTTCGCGAGCACGGGAATGTTGGCCTGCTTGAGTTTGGCCACGGCTTCGAGGTCGCCCAGTTCAAGTTTGGGCATGCCGCAACAGGCCTCTTTCTCGACGACGATTGCCGGGACCTGGTTGTGCTGGAGAATCTTCAACAGGTCGTGGCCTATGCCCGGTTCGTTGTAGTTCACGTAACAGGTGGAAAATATCGCCACCTTGCCGGGCGCGCTCTTGCCGTCTTTCACCGGAAACGACGAATCCGGCCGGGCGGTGCCGCGAAAGTGCTTGCTGGTGTATTCCGGCAAAATCCGATCCTTGTGCACGCCGAGCACAGACTGCATCACCTTGCGCGCGGCGGGCGCTTTGTTGACCGCATTGACCATCTGCACCACCACCGGGATCGATGCCAGCTTGCCGACCGCATCGGTGCTGGTCAGCAGCTTGTCGCGAAACGTGGTCTCGCCCTTTTTGAATTTGACCGCCTTGGCACGCAGCATCAGATGCGGAAAATCGATATTCCATCGGTGCGGCGGCACGTACGGACACTTGGACATGTAGCACATGTCGCACAGATAGCATTTGTCGACGACCTTGCCGAAATCATGTTTGTCGACACCATCGAGTTCACCGGTCTTGCCTTCGTCGATCAGGTCGAACAAGGTCGGAAACGCTGTGCAAAGATTCACGCAACGGCGGCAGCCATGACAGATGTCGAAGACCCGATGCATTTCGGCATGCACCTTGTCCTCGTCATAGAAGTCGGCGGACTGCCAGGCGATCGGATGTCGTGTCGGCGCTTCGAGCGAGCCTTCGCGTACGGTCATGGGAGTGGCGGATGGTTAGTGGTTAGGCAAAAATCGAATTCACCGGGAGGCAAACGTGGCTGGAGGCCGGAAGCACATCGCTTCCGGCCTCCAGAATAGTCGCCCTCCCTGTCCGGGCTCAGTCCGTCAGCGCGTCGAGGGCCTTCTGGAACCGGTTGGCGTGCGAACGTTCCGCCTTGGCCAACGTTTCGAACCAGTCCGCGATTTCGTCGAACCCTTCGTCGCGCGCGCCCTTGGCCATCCCCGGATACATGTCGGTGTATTCGTGGGTTTCGCCGGCGATCGCCGCCTTCAGGTTGTCGCGGGAGCGGCCGATCGGCAGACCGGTGGCCGGATCGCCGACGGATTCCAGATATTCCAGGTGCCCGTGCGCATGGCCGGTTTCACCTTCCGCGGTCGAACGGAAAATCGATGCCACGTCGTTTTGCCCTTCCACATCCGCTTTCGCTGCGAAGTAGAGGTAACGGCGATTGGCCTGGGATTCGCCCGAAAATGCATCCTTCAAGCTTTGTTCGGTCTTCGAACCTTTGAGCGCTTTCATGCTGACCTCCTTGCCTTTCAAGTTGTTTCGAATCGGACAGCGGCCACCAAAGCCTTGCTGTCACTCCCTGAATTAGACTAAATCTAATCTGTAAACCAAGTGTAGGCATCGGCGCCGGCCAAGTCAACAATGGCCTGTACCCGTGATCCATCCGGTCCGATGAACCATCGAAGGCCGGTCTGCCGACTTCCACCCTGATAATAATTCCCGCCGGTTTTCAGGCGCCCGATCGGCCGCCGCCAACGGAACCCGACGCCGGCGCATACTGCCGTCGGCAATCGTCAACGCGCGCTGAAAGCACTCGCGTGGAGAAACCGGGCAATCGGCCTGGATCGAGGCGGCCCCAATGCTTTCAGGAAGCGTCCGCACTGCGTGCGCAATAAAGTGCCAATTCCAAAGACGCGGGACGCGAGACCGTCGCGACACCGGTCCGGGATCGATGCTCCACGTAGTATTCGAACGATGTCCAGCTATGGCACTGGTCGCGGAAACCGTTTAGGCTTACCGCACTTCCGCAGGGAGAACAAAAGAGTGCGCTCGGGACCGGGAAAACTGCACACGACGATGTCATGCTGACCAGAACAAACATCGGACTGACCATCGAGCAGGACGAACTGAAGGGTTTTTCCAGGACCATCGCGGAAATTGAGTGGCTGTTGCTCGGCCTCGTCCTCGTTTATCTGCTCGCGGGCGCGCCCCCGGACGATGGCAGGGTCGCCATCCACACCGCGCTCTTCTTCTTCACGGCCTTCATCCTCGGCCTGCACTATGTGCATTTCTACAAACTGGAGAACCGCTCCAAGCTGATGTTCGAAAACTGGGTGATGATCGTGTTCATCACCTGGGTGGTCTGGTACACCGGACAAATCCACAGCCCGCTGCTCAACCTCTACCTGCTGCCGATCATCGCCAGCGCACTCATTTTCGGCAAGCTGCCGACCACGCTGAAGGTCGGCGCCATCATCGGCTGCTTCATGTATTTCGCTCACAACCCGAAATCGAAGACGCTGCTTACGCTGCCTTTCTGGGGCGAACTGCTTGCGCTTTGCGCGCCGATGATCCTGGTCGCCTACATCACCACGATGCTCGCTGCCGATATCCGTCATGCGGTGGACAAGATCAAGCAGGTGTCCGATACCGACGAACTGACCGGCACCTACAACATGCGCGCGTTTTCGTCGATGCTGCAGCGCGCCTTCCGCCAGGCGGTGCGCTACGGCCACGCGCTGTCGGTGGTCATGATCGATTCGGACAACCTGAAACAGATCAACGATACGCACGGGCACGAATCCGGCAACCAGATGCTGCAGCATCTGGTGCGCTGCATACGCGAGCAATTGCGCGGCTCGGACGTCATGGCGCGCTTCGGCGGCGACGAGTTCATCGTGCTGCTGCCGGAGACCAACAACAAAGGGGCGTTGGAAATGGCGGAGCGAATCCGCAAGGCCGTCGAAATCTCGCGCTTCGACGTGCGCAGCGGCGACACCAACATCACCGTGAGCCTCGGCGTTGCCAGCTACCCGGAGGACGGGGGCAACCTCGATGTCATCCTCGACAAGGCGGACAAGGCCATGTACCGCGCCAAGCAACACGGCCGCAACAAGGTCGTCGCCTATACCGAAGACGAAGCAGCCTGATCCGGCGTACCGGAGCCGGCCCGGCCCGGACGGAAGTAGCCCGTGTTTTCGTAAAAACTTTCCCGCTCGTTCTCTTTCCACCATCCCGGCACGCCCAGTACCGGCAGCGGTGACAGTTCCCGGCCGTGGCTCATGCGCGTCCGATCCCACATATGGGCGGCAACCAGGCGGTCGGCTTGTGCAACCTGCGCGTTCAGGGGCAGGTGCATGAATTCATCAGGCGCATTCAGCAGCACGGCCTTGCCCGTCATGCCGATGAAGGGATCCAGCGCCTTTTGATAGAGCGCATGGCCGAACAGCATGAAGCGCATGCGTTCCCTGGCCTCTTCGCGGCGTTTCCAGAACAGCTCTTTCCAGCGGAATTCGCGCACCAGTTCAAGCAGCCCGGCATCGCTCGAAACAATCACCACACCCTCCTCGTCGAACAGCGTCAATGCATCGCGAACCGGGGCCCGGTTGCCCGATTGTGCTGCCGACAATGATTCGTAGTGACGCGCGTTGATTACGGCCTTGGTGGTGGGGAAGGTCATCCACACCATTGCGTTGAACAGGTCGTGCCAGTCCAGCGGGCGCATCTGTACTTCGCCCTTGCGGAAAGCGCGCTGCTCGAAGCCGTCCTTGAACTCCTTCGGCTTCGCGGTCTGCGCGACGAAGCGCACGCGCAATCCCTGTGCATTGACTACCCTGCCCGCTTCGTCGGCCAGCGTATTGAGCGTTTCGGGATCCGGCCAGCCGATCTGCGGAAGATTGCCGCCGACGGCCCGCAGCGGCGCAAACATGCCCGAGCGGTTCAGCCAGTCGGTATTCCAGTAATCGGCCATTGCAGTTGCGCGGGGGCGTTCGGGTAACATGCGGTCCTTGCAGTATAGCCATCCGGAAAAAGCATCGTGACCGAACAAGTTGATTGCGCCGTCATCGGCGCCGGCGTCGTCGGACTCGCCATCGCCCGCGAGCTCGCCATGGCGGGGCGCGAAGTCGTCGTGCTGGAAGCGGCGGACGCCATCGGCACGCACACCAGTTCGCGCAATTCCGAAGTCATCCATGCCGGCCTGTACTACCCGAAGGGTTCGCTGAAAGCCCGTTTCTGCGTATCCGGCAAAGCGCTGCTCTACGACTACTGCGCCGGGCACGGCGTGCCCCACAGCAACATCGGCAAGATCGTCGTGGCGGTGACAGACGATGAAATCACCACGCTGAAGAACTATGTCCAGAAAGCTGAGGGCAACGGCGTTGCGGATTTGCGCTGGCTGTCGCGCGAAGAACTGCGCACACTCGAGCCGGAAGTCGAATGCGTTGCCGGCTTCCTGTCGCCATCCACCGGCATCGTCGACAGCCATGCGCTGATGCTGGCCTACCAGGGCGATGCGGAAAACCACGGCGCCGCCCTCGTGTTCAAGAGCCCGGTCAAATCCGGGGCAATCGGCGCCGAAGGCATTATGCTGAACGTCGGCGGCAATGAACCCATGACCATCGCCTGCAAAAGCGTCATCAATTCCGCCGGCCTGTTCGCGCAAAACATTGCCCGCTCGATCGACGGCATGCCGTCGATGTTCATTCCTCCGCAATTTTTCGCCAAGGCGCACTACTACACGCTTTGGGGCAGGCCGCCGTTCAAGCGCCTGGTCTATCCTGTAGCCAGCAACGCCCATCTCGGCGTGCACGTGACCGTGGACATGGCCGGGCAGATACGCTTCGGCCCGGATGTCTCGTGGGTGGACACGGTGGACTACAGCTTCGATCACTCGCGCGAGCCGCTGTTCTACGCAGCGATCCGCAAATACTATCCGGGGCTCAAAGACGGCCAGCTTCAACCCGGCTACACCGGCATACGCCCGAAGGTCTCCGGGCCGAAAGAACCAGCGGCCGATTTCATCGTCAGTGGTCCGCGCGACCATGGCATCGCAGGCCTGGTCAACCTCTTCGGCATCGAGTCGCCGGGATTGACCGCTTCGCTGGCGATCGCCGGTCGCGTCAGGGAGTTGCTGCAAGGTTAGACTGTCAGGAATCCGCAGCGGGGGGAGAACGCATGAGAGCGATGGACCGGCTGGAGCACGTGGAGAAGGCCAGCACCGACGAATTGCGCCGGCTGCAACTCGACCGCCTGCGCTGGAGCCTCAGGCACGCCTACGAGCACGTGCCGCACTATCGACAGGCGTTCGATGCCGCGGGCGCGCACCCCGGCGACCTGAAGGACTTGTCCGGCCTGGCGAAATTTCCGTTCACGACCAAGGCCGACTTACGCGACAACTATCCGTTCGGCATGTTCGCCGTGCCCATGAACGATATTGTGCGCGTCCACGCGTCCAGCGGCACCACCGGAAAGGCCACGGTGGTCGGTTATACGAAGCAGGATATCGAAATGTGGGCTTCCGTCATGGCGCGCTCACTGCGCGCAGCCGGCGCGAAGTCCACCGACATCGTTCATATCGCGTACGGCTACGGCCTGTTCACCGGCGGACTGGGCGCGCATTACGGGGCCGAGGCCCTCGGCGCGACGGTCATCCCCTGCGGCGGCGGCATGACCGAACGCCAGGTCAAGCTCATCTGCGATTTCAAGCCCGACATCATCATGTGCACGCCGTCCTATCTGCTGGTGATCGCAGACGAATTCGTGCGCCAGGGCCTGGACCCGGCGAAGTCGTCTCCGCGAATCGGCATCTTCGGCGCCGAGCCATGGTCGGAGAGCATGCAGGCGCAACTTGAACGGCGCTTCGGCATCGTTGCACTCGACCTGTACGGATTGTCCGAAGTCATCGGCCCCGGCGTAGCGGCGGAGTGCATCGAAACGCACGACGGCCTCACCATCTGGGAAGACCATTTCTATCCCGAGATCATCGATCCACTGACCGGGACGGTATTGCCCGACGGCGAAAGCGGGGAGCTCGTGTTTACCTCGCTCACCAAGGTCGGCATGCCGATCATTCGCTACCGCACGCGCGATCTCACGCGGCTGCTGCCCGGCACCGCGCGCACCATGCGTCGCATGGCCCGCGTTACCGGGCGCAGCGACGACATGCTCATCATTCGCGGCGTCAACGTCTTTCCATCGCAGATCGAAGAGATCGTCGTGAAGCAGGCCATGCTCTCGCCGCACTATGTCCTCGAAGTGCGCCGCGATGGCCGCATGGACGAGCTCGACGTGCTCGTGGAACGACGCGCCGACATCCCGGGGCCGCTTGCAGCCGAAACCCGTGGCGGCGTCGAGGGGGAAGTCGAACGGCTGATCAAAGGCCTGATTGGCGTGAGTACGAAAGTGCAAGTCGTCGAGCCCGGTACCCTGCAGCGTTCGCAGGGCAAAGCCGTACGCGTCATCGACAAGCGGCAGAAGCATTGAGAGGGGAACAGCATGTCGTCAGCGGCAGCCAGACCATACGCCCGGGAGGCTGAATGCCTGCAACGGACCAGCCTCGGCAACGAGGCGATTGAATCGTGGCGCGCGGCGGCGCCCCTCGACACCAGTGATTTCACCAGTGACTGCGCGCGCTATTCGCCGTTCTGGCAGGCCAGCGCCGCATTGCTGGCGCGACTTCCCGCAAAGCCGGTGCGCAATGCCGGACAGATCGAAGCTGCGGAACACATCAAGCGGGTCGCGCGCGAAGTGCGTACGCGTTTTCTTTCGGCCCATGCGAGCGCGCTCTACGATCGACTGACGCGCAATCGCACGCGCTTTGTACGCGTCGAACAATTGATTTATGACGCGGCTGTACTGGTACCCGGCCTGACGCCCACGCACGCCCAGGTCGACGCCGAGCTGGCACTTATGCAACGCGACAAGGAAGGGTACGAAGTCGACCAGGGGATTTTCGTTTCGAAAATACTTGCCGATGTGCGCGCCGGAACACACCTGTGCCATGCCATGCTCCTGCCGCGACCGGAATCCATCGCACAACTTGCCGAATACGAAAGGACCGGCCACCTCGACCTCGGCGCCGCCGAAATCACCCGCAAGGGCAACGCGTCTTATGTGCTGCAGAAAAATCCGCGCCATCTCAATGCCGAAGACGACACTACGATCGATGCGGCGGAGATCGCCGTCGATCTTGCGATCCTCGATACGCAAACCCAGATCGGTGTATTGCGCGGCGATTACGTGCAGGGCGGAAAATACGACGGCAAACGCATGCTCGGCAGCGGCATCAACCTCACCCATCTGTACTACGGCAAGGTGCCGTTCATCTGGTATCTGCAGCGCGACCTGGGCATCGTCAACAAATTCTTCCGCGGCGTCGCGCACGAGGACATGACGCCGGACGACGTGAACGGGCAAACCATCGAGAAACCATGGGTCGCCGTGGTCGAACAGTTCGCCATCGGCGGACACTGCCAGTATCTGCTGACGATGGATTATGTGCTGGCGGCACGCGGCGCTTTCCTGAGCCTGCCCGCGCGCAAGGAAGGCATCATTCCGGGCGCGGCTAATATGAGGCTGCCGCGTTTTACCGGCGAACGCATTGCACGCCAGGCCATCATGTACGAGCGCCGGCTGGACTGTGACAGCCCGGAAGGCCGGTTGATCTGCGACGAAATCGTCGAACCGGCAGACATGGACGGCGCGATCGAACGCGTGGTCGACAACCTCACCAGTTCCGGCATCGTCAGCGCCGCCTCGAACCGGCGCGCCTTCCGCGTCACGCAGGAACCGCTCGACCTTTTCCGCCGCTACTTCGCCACCTACGCCCTGGAGCAGGCCTACTGCCATTTCAGCCCGGCGCTGATTTCCAATCTGGAAAAACACTGGAACGCCAAGAACCGAAAACTCTAAGGTGGTCTCCACCTAACACGGATACCCTCGCGAAGCGTGGAGTACCCTTTTAGGCATGGGGTTGTATCTCCTGATGGAGGATCGGGTATGATGCCGCGCCGCCGCGATTCTTATTCGGGTCCGAGCCAAAAGCTCCGCCTAGCCCGCGCACAAAATCGGGGCGTCCACCACCCCCACCTATTCAGGAGAATAAAGCATGAACAGCGCAATCCTGCTCCTCGGCCCCCTCACCGTAATCATCGGATGTCTCTACTGGGTGATGTCACTCGGCAAGGAACAGATGAAACTGAACGCGGAACTCTGGCCCAAGCAACGCGGCCACAAGTAAGCAAAGACAGATGTTCCAAAAAAAAGCCCCGGATATCCGGGGCTTTTTTATCATGACTTCAATCCAACGCACAGGCGTTGGGTGTCCATCCTAAGCAGCTTTGGTCTGATTGATCGCCCGCCAAACCTTCTCAGGCGTCGCCGGCATCTCGATCTGTTTGACGCCGAGGTGACGCAGCGCATCGATGACCGCATTCATGACAGTTGGCGTGCCGCCGACCGTGCCGAGTTCGCCGACGCCTTTCGCCCCGAGCGGATTGATCTTGCACGGCGTGGTCTCATCGGTATTCGTGTTGAAGCTCGGCAGGTCGTCCGCGCGCGGCAGGCAGTAATCCTGCAAGGAGCCGGTGATGAGCTGGCCGGTGTCCGGATCGTAATGCGTGTTTTCCATCAAAGCCTGGCCAACAGCCTGCGCGATGCCGCCGTGCACCTGGCCCGCAACGATAAGCGGGTTGATCACGCGGCCGACATCGTCCATGGTCGTGTAGCGCACGATCTGGGTGACGCCGGTATCCGGATCGATCTCGACTTCGCAAACATGGCAGCTGTTCGGCCACGACGGGCCGTCTACTTTCTGCAAGGTCGAAATCGCAATGCGCTTTTCCGGCTGCTTCGCCGCCAACTCGAACAATCCGATCCCCAGGTCCGTCCCTGCCACCTTGAAGCGGCCGTCGCTGTAGACGATATCCTGTCCGGCCGCTTCCAACGCATCGCCCGCCAATTCGCGGCCTTTTTCTATGGTCTGTTTCGACGCTGTCAGCATTGCGGACCCGCCGATATAAAGCGAGCGGCTGCCCATGCTGCCGATGCCCTGGGCAATATCGCTGTCGCCTTGCACGATGACGATCTTGTCCGGATCGATGTCCAGGGTTTCGGAAAGAATCTGCACATAGCTCGTCTCGATGCCCTGTCCCATTGCCTGCATCGCGGTGTAAACCAGCACACGCCCGTCGGCCTCCACATGCAGGTTCACGGTCTCCTCATGCACGACACCGGTCCATTCCAGGAAAGTCGACAGCGCATGACCGCGCAACTTGCCGCGTTTGCGCGATTCGTCGCGCCGAGCCGCATAACCTTTCCAGTCTGAGGCTTCCAGGATGCGCTCGAGCATGTGCGGAAAATTGCCACTGTCGAATTTTTCGCCCATCGGCGTCTTGTACGGCATCTGCGAAGGCTGGATGAAATTGCGTCGGCGCAATTCCGCGGGGTCCATTTTCATCTCGGCGGCAGCCTGGTCCATCAGGCGCTCAATCAGGTAGATCGCTTCAGGGCGGCCAGCGCCGCGATACGCGCCGACCAGGTTGGTATTGGTCATCACCGCGGTGCCGCGCAAATGCAGCGCGGGCACGTGATACACGCCGGTAATCACTTTCGGCCCGACGGCGACCACGATCACGGCACCGGGGCCGCTGGCATGCGCACCGATGTTGCCGATGATATTGACGCGCAAGCCGAGGATCTTGCCATCGGCATCGAAGGCGATCTCGGCGTGGTTGATCTGGTCGCGGCCATGGTTGCCGCCGAGGAATTCCTCGCTGCGGCTCGCGCGCCAGTGCACCGGACGCTTCAGTTTGCGCGCGCCCCAGGCGCAGACCACGTCTTCGGCATACAACTGCGTCTTCATGCCGAAACCGCCGCCGACATCGCCCACGATGACGCGCACATCCTTCATCGGGACCTTCAGGCAGGCTTCCGCCAGGGTTTTCTGCAGACCCGCCGGATTCTGGCAACTGGTGCGCAAGGTCACGCGCCCACTGGCCGGATCGAATTCCGCGATGCTGCCGCGCGGTTCCATGCTCACCGGCACAAGGCGCTGGTTGTACAAGGACAACCTGGTCACGTGCTTGGCCCTGGCAAAGGCCGCATCGCACAAGTCCTTCTTGCCGAATTCCGTCTGTGCCGCGATATTGCCGGGCGCATCCGCCCACAGGACGGGCGCGCCCTTTGCGGTGGCGGCTTCGATAGTCACGACCGCGGGCTGTTCCTTGTATTCCACCATCACCTGCTCGGCGGCATCCTCCGCCTGTATGCGGGTCTGCGCGAACACTGCAGCCACGGGTTCGCCGACATAGCGCGCCGTATCGATGGCCAGGGCATGGTGTGGCGCGCCGCACATCGGCTTGCCATCGGCGCGTTTCAGGCCGTCCCCGTCTGGCAATGGTCCGATGCCGTCCGCCTTCAGGTCCGCGCCGGTCAGCACGGTTACCACGCCGGGCATCTTTTTGGCCGATCCGGCGTCGATCGAGGCGATGCGCGCATGCGCGTGCGGCGAACGCACGAAGGCGACGAAGACCTCGTTTGCAACCGCCACGTCGTCCACATACTGGCCCGTGCCGAACAGCAGGCGCTGGTCTTCCCTGCGGGTCATCGCTTGACCGATACCGAACTTTGCCATGTTGTTATCCCGGTTCCGTTATGCTGTGGAAAGTTAAATGTCGTCGGATTCTACGCCACGATCGCATCGAATGTTCAGGTTGCCCTGACCGCCGCGGTTGTCTAGGATTGTACTTCCGCCGGGTACCCGGCTCCCACCTGCCCAGAAGGAAATACCCATGCCAGTCCGGCTTTCCATGACCGTGAACGGAAAACCCGTCAGTGCCGACGTGGAGCCGCGCACCCTGCTGGTGGATTTCATCCGCGACACGCTGCGCCTTACCGGCACGCATATCGGCTGCGACACCGCGCAATGCGGCGCCTGCACGATCCACATGAACGGCACGGCGGTCAAATGCTGCAACATGCTGGCGGTCCAGGCCCAGGGCAGCACAATCCTGACCATCGAAGGCCTGGCTAAGGAAGACGGCACCATGCACCCCATGCAGGCCGCGTTCCGCGATCACCATGGCCTGCAATGCGGCTATTGCACCCCCGGCATGGTCATGAGCGCCATCGACCTGCTCAAGCGCCACCCGCATCCAAGCGAGGAACAGATCCGCGCCGAACTCGACGGCAACCTGTGCCGCTGCACCGGTTATCACAATATCGTCAAAGCCGTCCAGGCCGCTGCTAAGGCCTAAGAATCACACCTCAACGCAAAGGCGCAAATACCCGACGTGCTACGCACGAAGCGTATTTGCGCCTTTGCGTTGAGATTCAGGATTGAGATCTAACTTGGCAATGCCGATCAGATAGAGGGATTAATCATGCATGCATTCAATTACCACAAGGCTTCGAGCGTCGCGGACGCAACGGCGAAGTTCGCCGCTTCGGACGACGCCCGGCTGCTGGCCGGCGGACAGACGCTGATCGCCGCCATGAAGATGCGCCTGTCGGCGCCGGCGGATGTCATCGATCTCGGCGGCATCGCGGAATTGCGCGGGATCAAGGTCGAAGACGCAAACGTCACGATCGGCGCGATGACCACGCACGCCACGGTCGCCGCATCAAAGGAAGTCGCGAAAGCCATTCCGGCGTTGGCGTTGCTCGCGGCCAGCATCGGCGACCCGATGGTGCGCAACATGGGCACGATAGGCGGTTCGGTCGCCAACAACGATCCCGCGGCGGATTACCCCGCGGCATTGGTCGGACTGGGCGCGACCGTCGTCACCAGAAAACGCAAGATCGGGGCCGATGCATTTTTCACGGGAATGTACGAGACCGCGCTCGAACCGGGCGAGATCATCACCTCGGTTTCCTTTCCCATACCGAAACGCGCCGGCTACATGAAATTCAAGAACCCGGCATCGCGTTATGCAATGGTCGGTGTATTCGTTGCTGAAAGCGCCAGCGGCATGCGGGTCGCCGCGACCGGCGCCGGGCCGAGCGTATTCCGCATCCCCGAGATGGAAAAGGCGCTGGCCAAATCGTTCTCGGCCGATGCGCTGAAAGCAATCAAGGTACCGTCTGCAAATCTGAATACCGATATCCATGCCACCGCGGAGTATCGCGCCCACCTCGTTACCGTCATGGCCCAACGCGCCGTCTCTCAGGCATTGTCCAAATGACGTTAGGGCCTAAACCTAACACGGATACCCTCGCGAAGCGTGGAGTACCCTTTTAGACACAGAGAGCACGGAGGTCACAGAGGAAAGACAACAACAGAGAAATGACTTGGGATGAAATGTTTCTTTCGAAAATGCATCCCCGCGAAAATTGGCAGATAAAGTCCACGAACAGTTGCGCGGCTTTTGCCAAACGTCTCTGTTTTTTCTCTGTGTTCTCCGTGCTCTCCGTGCCTCCGTGTTGAGATTTTGACTTTTGTTGAAAATTTAACCTTTAGATGAGCAAACAAGCGATACCGAATTCGATAGACGAAACCTTGGCCATGCTTGCGCAAGGCGATTACGTCGCCGAGCGCTCGCTCGCCACGGCAGTGTTTCTCGCGCTACGCATGGGCCGGCCGCTGTTCCTGGAAGGCGAAGCTGGCGTAGGCAAGACCGAGATCGCAAAGGTGCTGGCGCAAGTCCTCGGCCGCCGGCTTATCCGCCTGCAATGCTACGAAGGCCTGGACATCGCCTCGGCGGTGTACGAATGGAATTACCAGCGCCAGATGATCGAAATCCGGCTGGCGGAATCCGAAGGCGCGGGCTCGCGCGAAAAACTCGAGAACGACATTTTCAGCGAACGCTTCCTGATCCGCCGGCCGCTGTTGCAGGCGCTGGATTCGGGGGCCGGCGAAGCGCCGGTGTTGCTGATCGACGAACTCGACCGCACCGACGAACCGTTCGAAGCATATTTGCTGGAAGTGCTGGCCGATTTCCAGGTCACCATCCCCGAAATCGGCACCATCAAGGCGCAGCGCCCGCCGATCGTCATCATCACCTCGAATCGCACGCGCGAGATCCATGACGCGGTCAAGCGCCGCTGCCTTTACCACTGGGTTGATTACCCGACCGCCGCCGCCGAACTCGAGATCGTCCGGCACAAGGTGCCTGGTCTGCCCGAAAAGCTGTCCGGCGACATCGTTGCGTTCGTGCAGAAACTGCGCGCTGCCGACTTGTTCAAGCGTCCCGGCATCGCCGAAACCATCGACTGGGCCAGGGCGCTGGTCGAACTCGACCGCCGCTCGCTCGACGCTTCCGTCGTTAATGACACCCTGGGCGTCCTGCTCAAATACCAGGACGATATCGCTGCGGTACGCGGCAACGATGCCGCCCGCATTCTGGACGAAATTACAACGCGCTAGATCCGCGCCCCCGAAGCCCGCACGCCCTTCGCGGAATCGCCCACCGGACTGAGCAAAAACGCGCTTTTCCTCAGTCCGGCAAGCCCACCTTCCTGAGATTTCCACACATCCGGTCGATCGTCGCGGACGAGAAGACCATTGCGTTCCTGTATTTGGTCACGGTCAGGTCCGGATAGGCAGCCATCAGGCGCTTGAATTCGGCCGCCGCCTCGTCCATGTGCCCGGCTCCGGCCAGTGCCGATACCAGGTTGCGCAGAATCCAGTACGCGTGAGGCCGCTCTTGCAGGGCACGCCGGTACATCGCAACGGCCTCGTCGTAGCGTCCGGCTACTTCGTGCGCGGACCCAATGCCGACATAATTGTTGAAGTTCATCGGGTCCAGCGGGCTCAACCGCAATGCCCGCTCGAAATGCGCGACTGCGCGCTCAGGCCGGTCGCTGTAGTTTTCCACCCAGCCCAGGCGGCTCCATGCCCAAGCCGCGTTGGGATCGATCGCCACGGCGCGCTCCAGCATGACCCGCGCCGTGCCGTGATTGCGCATCACCGTGTGCGCAGCACCGAGCACGGCGAGGATCAGTGGGTCTTCCCCACCCAGTTCGGCCGCTTTTTCCGCGTGTCTCAGCGCGTCGCTGCGCGCCAGATCGATATCGTCGTCCCAGTTATACACCGCACGCTGAGCGTGGCACCAGCTTGCGAGCGAGAGCGCGAGCGGATATTCCGGATCGATCGCCAGCGCCTGGTCGAGGAACTCCAGCGCCTTCTCACTTGCGTCTTTTTCCAGTGCCCAGACGTGAGGCATGGCGCGCATTGCGTGGTCATAGGCTCCCAGGTCCTGCGGTCGTTTGCGGCGCGCGCGCTCGATTTCAGCGAGACGGATCGATGGCTGGATGGCGCCGGCCACCCGCTCGGTGATGCGGTCCTGAAGCTCGAACACGTCTTCGAGCGTGCCGTCGACCCGGTCCGCCCAGACATGCGCGCCGCTGGTCACGTCGATCAGCTGCACG